>CAYGOU010000426.1:0-2143 GCA_964351455.1 uncultured Porphyromonadaceae bacterium | reverse complement strand
TGGATCGGGCGGTGAAGAGGTTGCAGGTTGCAGGGGACAGGTTGCAGGTTGCAGGTTGCAGGTTGCAGGTTGGGCCTTGCATAACGCGTGGCATCAGGCTTGCTGAAGATCCGTTGACTGACGAATCTGAGGTTGCGGCATTCAGGAAAGAGATTCTTGGCAGGATACAGGCCGTCGGTTTGCCGGTGATGACGGCCGATTACCTGGTGGCCAATTATGGCAGGACAGCTCTCCGGATTCTTGAGCGAACCTCAGCATTTGAACCAGCACCGGCAGCTGAGCGTTTGGTAAGAGCCGAACTGGCCCATTGTTATGAGCATGAAATGGTTGTAACTTTAGTAGATTTTTTCGACCGGCGAACCGGAAGGCTATCGTTCGATCTGAACAGTGTTAAGGATTACAGGGCGGTCATTTCTGAGGATCTTGGTACACTTTTTGACTGGAGTCCCGGACACAAAAAAGAAGAAATCGAGCGGCTTGACGGGAGAATCCTGGAGGTAACCAACAGCGTGAGAATATGAATAGTACAATAAACCCTGCCAGAGTATATCAGTTGATCCTGCTTGGGGTCATTCTCTTTCTGGCCTGGAAAATCTGGTCAGAGCTCAGTTTCATGTTTCCCTCCCTTCTGGGGGCCGTTGCACTGTATGTCCTTCTGAAAGGACCCATGAACTGGCTTGTTAATGAACGGAAGCTCAAGGAATGGATCGCAAACTTAATATTGCTGGTGATTACAGCAGCGATAATCGTGGTGCCACTGTGGTTCATTATAAAGCTTCTGATAGAGAACGCCCAGCCCCTGGTTAACAATCCCGCCTTCATGAGCGAAAGCTTTGATCAGATTGATGATTATTTGCTTGAGGAGTTGGGCCTTTCCATTATGACGGATGATCGGATCATGAAGATCACCGAGTTTCTTGCGAAGCTGGCACAGGATCTGCTAAGCGGGACTTTCAAAACAGCGGCCGTAGTGGTTTTTATGTTTCTCTTTCTCTATTTTATGCTGGCCAACAGCCGGAAAATGGAGCTTTATGTGCGGAAATACCTGCCCTTCAGAAATTCGAACAAGCAAAAGCTTTTCGATGAGGTTGAACGGATGGTCAAGAGCAACAGCATCACCATTCCGACCGTTGCCTTTTTACAGGGTTTCGTCGGCCTTATCGGGTATTTTATATTCGGCATTCCCGATGCACTGCTGTTTGGGGTCCTTACAGCGATCAGTTCGGTTATCCCCGTCGTCGGTGCCATGCTGATCTATGTACCCCTGGCCATATACACCATGGCCACGGGGGATGTCTGGCAGGGGGTTGGTGTGGCCCTTTGGGGATTTCTGCTCGTGGGAACGGTTGATAATGTCGCCCGCTTCATTCTGCAGAAACGCCTGGCAAATGTTCACCCCCTCGTAACCATTCTGGGTGTTATCATGGGAACCAAACTCTTCGGCCTGATTGGCATCATTTTTGGTCCTTTGATGATCACCCTCTTTGTTGCCTTGCTGAGAATTTATTTTAATGAATTTGGAGACATCCGGAATCATTCTGAAAACGTTCAAGATGAATAAACAAGAGTTTTTATCACCGGCTTGCATCCGCCGGCCACTCATGGTGGTCCTGGCATTTATAATGCTGAGCACAGGTCTTTGGGCCCAATCTTCGGGGAGTGAAGGTAAGGCAGGAGCTTTTACCGGCTACTTCAACATCACCGATATGGGCCTTTTGATCGGGTCTCCGGAGAACCAACATCCGGCTCCCTTCTCATTCATGACCATCAATGGTTACCACCTGACCCCGCAGTTTTCAACAGGATTGGGAGTTGGACTGGAGTTCCCGTCGGGCAGCTACATGCCTCTGGTGCTGGATGCCCGTTATTACATCAGGGCAACGGGGTTTTCACCATTTTTCTTTCTGTATGGAGGTTATGCCCTGCCGCTCGACGATGAGGGTTCGCAACAGGATATCTGGTATGACCAATGGTCTTATCCATATCCCTGGTACAAGCCTTACATTGCAAAGGGGGGCTGGTTGCTGAATCCCGGGTTCGGAATCCGGCACGTGTTCGGCGAAAACTTCGGGGTGAACTTTTCGGTCGGGTACCGGGTTCAGCGGCTCTATTACCGCGCTGAAAACGGCAACCGCCTGCTGGC
>CAYGOU010000425.1:0-2155 GCA_964351455.1 uncultured Porphyromonadaceae bacterium | reverse complement strand
TTATCCAGACAGGCAGCGCGGGCCGAAGAGAACAAAGCTTTCTTACAGACCAGGATAACGCAATAATCTTTGAAAACCTCGAGGGAGAGAGCCTGAAAAAAGCGAACGAATACTTCCTCTCACTGGGGAAAAGAATAAATGACATGCTTGACACTGTCGGATTTCACCTCTGCAAAGGAAACAACATGGCAGGTAACCAGAAATGGTGCCAGCCGATCGACAGATGGAAGGGCTACTTCTCCGACTGGATAAGGATGCCAGGCCCTTCAGAAATACTTGACGTCAGCATATTTTTCGACTTCAGGTTCTGTTACGGCGATGCTGCGCTCAGCACTGAACTGCGGGAACATGTAAAATCAAACCTCCGGACAAGCGATATCTTCTTCTACCATATGGCGATGGCCCTGAAACAATTCAACCCCTCACACTCAGTCCTGTCCGAAGAGACAACCGATATCAAGAGACTGCTTATGCCCCTCACGGGGGCAATCCGCCTCTATGCACTGAAACACGGGCTTGAGGGACTTTCAACAGTAGACAGGATACTTGAACTGCATGCAGGAAAACATATCAGCCCGGAGCTTCTGCGCGATGCACTCAGGGCATGGAAAGACCTTGCTTACATTCGTCTTTCACATCAGGCATCATGCATAAACAGCGGCCGGGAACCGGATAACAGGGTTGATTTCAGGGTCAGGTATGCGGATATGCACTTCCTTGCTGCCAGGGCCATAGACGATATAAATAACCTCGTTCTTAAGGCAGGGAATGATTTTCATTCCGTAACCCTTTAGAATCGGTAAATCAGGCTCAGAAGCAGGCGCATATTTGTGACATTGTGAGTGTCTGACACCATGCCGTCATCTTCCATTGTCCCGTAGGCTGCAAGGGTGCTCTCAAGCTCTGCTGCAATGCTCAGTTTCCCCTCAGTGACCGTTAACCTCGGAGATATCCTGAACAGGTGGTCAATATTGCTGCCCCTGCCGTACACCGGACCAATAACGGTTTCCCGCGAACCGAGATTCTTGCTGAAGCCCGCAAAAAGACCTGCAACTGCTCTTTTTCCATTGGTACTCAGATCAATCCAGAAACCTGCCGTGTTCAACGTTGTCCATTCTTTGAGCCGGTCAATAGGATCTGTGATTTCAGACACGGCATAACCGCCAATCATCATCATATCACTCGCGTTCTCACCGTAAACACCCATTATTGAAAGGTTCAGCGGTTTGGTTTTAAGCTTCAGGCCGGCAAAAGCCGAAATACCTCCCACCGTTTCTCCGGTTTCAATATTTGCAGAGGTCCTGATCTCTGGCCTGATAGTCTTCCAGTCTGCCCCGGCCCATGCAGTAAAATATTCCCCGGCAGGCATTTTCATCTGGATATGCATTCCCGGCGTGCTGCTGTTTCTGAGATACTTGCTGCTGTTGCCATCAGGACCCGAAGAGGTGAAGTCGCGCTGCGAGTATGCCACAAGGGTAAAGCTTACTTTGCCCGGAAGCCATACGAGTCTGACCTGAGGGTTACGGCTGAACGGAAGAAAAGGAGCCCCGGTGTTAAAGCTGACGGTTCCCGGAAAGTTCTCCGCGGGAAACATCGGATGCCAGTACTGTCCGGCAAGCAGGCTTACCTTCTGCCAATCCATCTTTACATAAGCATGACGGAGCCTGAACCCGTTCAGGTCACCCTCACTGGTACCAAAAAACTCGGCTTCAATCGCACCCGATGTCTTTGCTCCGAAAGCATCAGGTCCGGTTATGTCACCGCGTATTCTTGTCTGTATGTTGAGAATATGAAAAGACGGATTGGCATTCAGATCATTCATGTCATCATCGTACAGTACATCATCGGGATAGAGGAAAAAGTGCCCTTCCCTCAGTCCGTTGGAAGCGGATGACTGCCTTGAGTCATAAAAAATATCTGTCTTTACAAACCCGGAGAATTTGATGCCATAGGTTTTTTCGGCATCCTGTGCCACTGCCGTAACCATGGTTAAAATAAATGCGACCATCAGAACAGCTGCCCTTTTCATATTATTTTGTTTTAGTTCTTGTTTACAACCGGATCTACGGAAAAAGTTATACACATGGCTCTCATCTTTTCTTTCTGTCAGGAGGAAAAAGAGTCTTAATGATACCTGGTTTCACCGGTTCACCTC
>CAYGOU010000424.1:0-2157 GCA_964351455.1 uncultured Porphyromonadaceae bacterium | reverse complement strand
TTCTCAACATCTTCAAACGCCTGGTAGATCTCATCCTTGGTGTTCATTACGAATGGCCCATGAGCAGCAATGGGCTCGAGGATCGGTTCTCCGCTGAGGATCAGCGCAATGGATTTTTCGGTCGCCTCAATTGTGAATCTGTCGCCGTCGTTTTTAAACAGCACAAAGTGATCCACGGGTACTATTTGAGTCCCGTTGATCCGGACCTTACCTTCAACCAGCAGCAGGGCGGTATTATGCTTTGCACGAAACACAAAATCGGCACTGCCCCCGGCATTCAGCTTTGCATTCATCAGGTCAATCGGGGTGAATGTATAGGCCGGCCCGTGGGTACTGCCATATGACCCGGCTATGACCTCAATTGTTCCGTTGTTGGCCGGAAGCAGGTGCTTACCCATCTGTTCGTTTGTGATGGGTTGGTATTTTGGAGGAGACATCTTGTCCTTCGCCGGCAGGTTGACCCAGATCTGCACCATGTGGAAGTCGCCCCCTGCGCGTGCAAATTCCTTCTCATGATACTCCCTGTGAAGCAAACCTGATGATGCCGTCATCCACTGTACGTCGCCCTCCCCTATCACTCCGCTGTTGCCAAAGCTGTCATGATGGGCAATCCTTCCCTTGTAGGCTATTGACACCGTTTCGAACCCCCGGTGCGGATGAACTCCCACACCCCTTGGCTCATCTGTGGGAGGAAAATAATAACTGGAATTATAATCGAGCAGGATGAACGGGTCCATCCGTGCCATCGAGAGCGGGTGCACTCCCGGTATGAAGTTGTGTACCCTGAAACCGTTGCCAACGAAATGCACCGGAGGCGGTGGCAGAATCTTCTCTATATTTCTTTTTATCATCTTGCGAATCCTTTTCATTGGTAACAAAAGCCTGGGCAGATTGGTTCAGTACAATAGTGTCGATTTCTCCCCGTTACCAATTCACATAAACCTGCAGGCAAAATGACCTGCTCATCGATTTGGAATTATGTAACCGCCATGAAGAGATCAGAAAAAACAACCGCCCGGACCCTGTTATTGGCAGGGTTAATACTTACAGCGATTCTGACATCATGTAAAAAGGAACCTGCTGCGAGAGAAGAACAGATCATTAAGGATGTTTCTTACGGAGAGAGTAATCAGCAAAAGATGGATATTTATCTGCCTGACGACCGGACCACTGCCTCAACTAAGACTGTTGTCTTTATTCACGGCGGCGGATGGGTTGAAGGCGACAAATCGGATATGAATCCGTATGTCGATACCCTCAGAAAGCTGATGCCCGGATTTGCCGTTGTCAATTTGAATTACAGGCTTGCCTATAATAACAGCGTAAACCTTTTCCCCACTCAGGAAAACGATGTAAAAAGTGCCATTGAATACTACCTCAATCGCACTGATGAGTACAAGGTCTCCGATGAACTGGTGCTGCTGGGCGCCAGTGCAGGAGGACATCTTGCAATGCTTCACGCTTACAAGAATGATCCTGACGGGCATGTCAGGGCGGTCGTTGATTTCTTCGGTCCTTTTGATCTTGTCTCGCTATGGAATTACGGTATCGTACAACAGTTGATATTGTACGGTGCCACGGGAGTTTTTCCGGTGGACAACCCGTCGTTGTACGCATCCTCAAGTCCTTCCGAACATATCACGGCCACCAGTCCTCCCACAATTGCGCTCCAGGGTGGTGCCGATCCTCTCGTGCCGCCCTCACAGACAAGCCAGCTTATTGCCGCTCTTGATGCTGCCGGAGTCATAAACCAGCTCGTTTATTATCCCGTGGAGGGTCACGGTTGGACAGGCGCAAACATGGTCGATTCATTCAGGAAAATCGTAACGTTTATTTCTACTCACACGGATTGACCGGGTCTGCCACAAGCTGATCTGATCAGAAACATTGCCTGCCGTTTAAGGCTGCATGGGTATTCCGCTGACTGATCCGACCAGGAACATTTCCTGCCGTTTAAGGCTGCATGGGGTATTCCGCTGTCTGACACGATCAGGAAAATTGCGCCGGTGAAAGCCGCCTTCAGAATTCGGGCTTCGTTAAAAAATATCTGAAAAAAGTTGCTATTTCTCAAGATTCATCATAATTTTGACCAATTAGTTAAATCATACAGTTAATCTTTATGGTTAAATAATATGGCTAAAATAAAGGAATCAGTCC
>CAYGOU010000423.1:0-2160 GCA_964351455.1 uncultured Porphyromonadaceae bacterium | reverse complement strand
CGTAACGAACGGATTGATAGAATAGTTGCGCTTGATGATTTTGATGTTGAACGAACTGGCCGGACTTGATCTGGATCAAAGCCGGATTGATAGCTATGCTGCCAGGCTCGGCAGCGATTGTCCTTTTTTCATCCGTGGTGAACCGGCTCTTGTGAGAGGTCGGGGAGAGGTGCTTGAAGCATCCGGGATCAACCTGAAGGGTATGTATATGTTGCTTTTCAGGCCGGAAGATGGCATTTCAACGGCTGAGGCTTACCGGCATGTGAAAATTGAAGACCCTCCCTTTTCATTGCGGAACCTCAAGGGAAGGGAAGAACCTGAACGATTGAGAGCATTGTCGAATGCCTTCGAACCCTATGCTCGGGAAAAGATACCCATGATCGGCCGTTTGCTTGACCATCTCCGTGAGAGCGATGCCATCTGTGCTTTTCTTACGGGAAGCGGATCCGCAGTATATGGACTTTACAGTCATTCTGTGGATCCGCCGTCTGAATTTTCGGAATACCTGATCTGGTCAGGCTGGCTTTAGACAGATGGGTCCTCCTTAGTTTGTTTTCTGCTTCTTCTGCCCAGTCTTAACCTTTTTTCCTTGACTACCGCTTTTGCTTTCTCGGGTTCAATTAATTCGATCAGCACCTGGTTTTTCGTAACGATGTTTCCCTCGGCCACATGAATCTCCTTGACGATGCCGGTTATTTCGGAGATAATCCTGTTTTTCATTTTCATGGCTTCCAGAATAAGGATGCACCGTCCCGGGGTAACCTTTTGTCCGGGTTTGGTCATGATCTTGAGCACCGTTCCAGGAATTAGGGCGGTAATCAGGTATGGATTCCGGGGTTGATATGACTTACGGTTGATGAATTTATCGGTCAGCTGGGTTTTGTATTTCGAGCTGTCGAGGCTCAGTGATTCGAGGGGTTTCTCTTTTTCTTCCATGGCCATGCCTCCAGTTACAATGGGATGTTTCCGTGTTTGCGGTATGGGCGCTCAACCTCTTTGGTTTCAGACACTTCGAGCGCGTGTAGGATTGATTTGCGGGTTTCTTCAGGCTCTATGACGGCATCCACATAACCCCTGGCAGCGGCTACATAGGGATTTGCGAATTTTTCTTTGTACTCCTTGATCTTCTGCTTGCGCATCTTCTCCGGGTCATCGGCTGTGGTGATTTCCTTGCGGAAGATGATATTGGCTGCTCCTTCCGGACCCATTACGGCAATTTCAGCGGCCGGCCAGGCAAAGACGAAGTCGGCATTGAGGTGTCGGCTGTTCATGGCAATATAGCCGCCTCCATAGGCTTTCCTGAGGATGACGGTAACCTTGGGCACGGTGGCTTCGCTATATGCATAGAGCACCTTTGCTCCGTGGCGGATGACCCCGGCATGCTCCTGGTCAATACCGGGAAGATAACCGGGCAGGTCGACCAGGGTGATCAGCGGAATGTTGAAGCAATCGCAGAATCGGATGAACCGTGCTGCCTTGTCTGACGAGTCGACATCCAAAACACCGGCCAGCACCATTGGCTGATTGGCAACGAATCCGACGGTCGCACCGTTCATGCGGCCATATCCGATCACCATATTGGGGGCAAAGTATTCCATTACCTCGAAAAAATCAGATCCGTCGGCAATTGAACGGATCACGTTCCGCACGTCATAGGGTTGCTTGGGGTCTGTAGGAACAATGGATTCAATTCTGTAGGAATTCTTAGGGTTTTTGGGTCTGAGCTTTTTTGCTTTTTGCCTGTTGCTCCAGGGTATGTAAGAGATCAGCGTTTTGATCTGCTCAAAGCATTCTGCTTCAGTAGGTGCGTAGAAGTGGGCGTTTCCGGTTATGGAGCTGTGTACCATGGCTCCGCCGAGCTCCTCCATGGAGATTTCTTCACCCAGTACGGTTTTGATTACCTCCGGACCGGTGATGAACATTTTGGATATCTTATCAACAACAAAAACAAAGTCTGTCAGGGCTGGGGAGTAGACGGCGCCACCGGCACAGGGTCCCAGGATGACTGAGATCTGGGGGATAACTCCCGAGGCCAGTGTATTGCGATAGAATATTTCGCCGTATCCTGCAAGTGAATTTACCCCTTCCTGCACGCGAGCTCCCCCTGAATCGTTGATTCCGATGAGCGGAACCTTCATCTTCAGGGCATGGTCCATGATC
>CAYGOU010000422.1:0-2166 GCA_964351455.1 uncultured Porphyromonadaceae bacterium | reverse complement strand
GCATCATCATCGCGGGCAGCTGATAGCAAAGAGACTTGCCACCGCCGGTTGGCATCAGAACAAATCCATCCTTGCCCTCCAGAACATTCCTGATGACCAGCTCCTGATTATCCTTGAAATTGTCGAAACCAAAGTAACTTTTGAGCAGACCATACAGCGCTTCTCCCCCTGCTTCCATTCAATCAATAATTTGAAAATTGGTACGTTTGTAGAATTAAATTTATGAATTTTTTACTTCACTTAATTTTCAAAACAATAATAGATGCCCGATCAACTGCAAATTCTGATCAGCGGAGCTGAAATCCTCAGGATTGAGGGCCAGGCCCTGCTGGATACGGCAGACCATCTCGACCCAAGGTTTGCAGACATGGTCACCCGCATACACCAGTCGACCGGAAGGCTGGTTCTGACCGGGGTTGGCAAGAGTGCCCAGGTTGGACAAAAAATTGCGGCAACCCTAAACTCAACCGGCACCCCGGCTCTATTCATGCATGCAGCGGATGCCATACACGGTGATCTGGGAATGCTCCAGCCCGACGACCTGCTGCTCTGCATTTCGAAATCGGGCAACACCCCTGAAATCAAGGTTCTGATCCCCTGGGTAAGATCTATGGGGAATTCCATTCTGGCCATGGTTTCAGACCCGGGATCCTTTCTTGAAGAACAGGCCGACCTCTCCTTCAGGATACCGGTCAGCCGCGAAGCGTGCCCCTTCAACCTGACTCCAACCACCAGTACTACCCTGCAGCTGGCGGCCGGTGATGCACTTGCCCTCAGCCTTCTGCGACTGAAAGGCTTCAGCGCCGAAAAATTTGCCAGGCTTCATCCCGGGGGCACTCTTGGAAAAAGGATGCATACCACCGTGGGAGATCTTTACACCCACAATTTAAAGCCCGCGGTCGCCGAATCCGACCCGGTCATGAAGGTGATCCTCACCATATCCTCAAATCGACTGGGCGCAACGGCGGTGCTGAACCACCTCCAGCATCCCACAGGCATCGTCACCGACGGCGACCTCCGGAGAATGCTGGAGAAAGATCCCGACATACACAGCCTGAAGGCCTACGACATCATGACTGCCCGGCCCAAAACCATAGAACCAGGAGAGCTGGCGGTGCATGCCCTGGGTCTGATGAGAAAACACTCGATCACCCAGCTGTTGGTTGTGGCAAATAATCAATACCTTGGCGTAATTCATCTGCATGACATCCTCCGCGAAGGAATCCCTGAAGTCTCATGAGTATATTATACACCCGCAATCTGATCAAGAAGTACCGCCAGAGGACAGTGGTACAGGATGTCTCCATCGAGGTAAAGCAGGGTGAGATCGTAGGACTGCTTGGTCCCAATGGGGCCGGAAAAACAACCACCTTTTATATGATTGTCGGACTCATCCGGCCAAATTCAGGACAAATATTTCTCGAAAACATCAACATTACCCATGAACCGGTATACCGTCGGGCCCAAAGCGGCATCGGTTACCTGGCTCAGGAACCCAGCATTTTCAGGCAAATGACCGTCGAAAACAATATTTATGCGGTTCTTGAAATGACCCGGCTGAGTAAAACTGAGCAAAAAGAAAGGGCAGAATTACTCATTGAAGAGTTTGGACTCGACAAGATTCGCAAAAACAGGGGCGTTCAACTCAGTGGCGGCGAAAGACGCAGAACGGAGATCGCCCGGGCCCTGGCCCTGAATCCAAAGTTCATTCTGCTTGACGAGCCCTTTGCAGGCGTTGATCCCATTGCAGTTGAAGATATCCAGCACATCGTGGCCCGACTCAAGGAGAAAAACATCGGGGTGCTGATTACCGACCATAATGTGCACGAAACACTCAATATTACCGATCGTGCTTATCTCCTTTTTGAAGGCAGTATCCTGAAGACAGGCTCTGCCGAAGACCTATCAATGGACGAGCAGGTTAGAAAGGTATACCTGGGTCAGAACTTTTCGCTGAGAAGATGAGGAGTATGGAGATCAGACAGGTAAATAATAAAAAAAACCTATCTTTGCGCCTCTTTGCGGATGTGTCGTAATTGGTAGCCGAGCCAGACTTAGGATCTGGTGCCGAAAGGCGTGTGGGTTCGAGTCCCTCCATCCGCACAGGTTTCCCGGATTATATCCTTTTTATCAATGAATATAAAGAAAGAACAGATTGACGATCTC
>CAYGOU010000421.1:0-2168 GCA_964351455.1 uncultured Porphyromonadaceae bacterium | reverse complement strand
GGTGAATGGTTGAGACTCAGGACCCAAACTGTCAGGACAAGTCTTGACTACTACACCTTTTTGGAATTTGATACTTCTAACCTTTGAACCTTTCCTTCCTGCCCTCTTGCCCTCCTGCCCTCCTGCCCTCTTGCCTTCCTGCCTTCTTGCCCTCCTGCCCTCCTGCCCTCTTGCCTTATCCCTGCTGCTTCACCCAGTTGTCCCTCAACGGCACCGTCCGGTTGAACACCAAGTTCTCCGGTGTGCTGTCGGGATCGAGACTGAAGTAGCCCAACCGGGTGAACTGAAAGTGATCGAGAGCTTTGGCCTCTGTGAGCGAGGGCTCAACTTTGCAGTTTTCCAGAATCGTCAGTGAATCGGGATTCAGAAACTCTTTGAAATCCTTGTCTTTGTGTCCGTCGGGATCGGGGTCGCTGAACAGACGGTCATAGAGCCTCACCTCTGCATCAACGGCGTGGTTTGCGGATACCCAGTGCAGGGTTCCCTTTACCTTGCGGTTCGAAAGGTCTGATCCACTCCTGCTGTCGGGATCATAGGTGCAGTGAATCACCGTGATCTCTCCATTTTCATCCCTCTCCACACTTTCGCCCTTCACAATATAGGCCGACTTAAGTCTGACCTCACTGCCGGGAGATAGTCTGAAGAACTTCTTCGGCGGATCTTCCATGAAATCCTCACGCTCAATGTAGAGCTCGCGTGAAAACGGAAGCTTGCGGATGCCCATCGATTCATCTTCGGGATTGTTAATGGTCTCAAGCTCCTCGGTAACTCCTTCGGGATAATTGTCGATCACCAGTTTCACCGGATTCAGAACGGCCATCACCCGGGGGGCTTTCTTGTTGAGATCCTCACGGACACAGTATTCGAGCAGGGCCACGTCGATGACATTCTCGCGCTTGGCAATCCCCACCATGTCGGCGAAGGTGCGGATCGAAGCGGGGGTATAACCCCGCCTCCTCAAACCGTGCAGGGTGGGCATGCGCGGATCGTCCCATCCGCTCACCAGTTTTTCATTCACCAGCTGCAGAAGCTTGCGCTTGCTCATGATGGTGTAGGAGAGATTCAGGCGGGCGAATTCGATCTGACGGGAGGGAAAAATCTCCAGTTCTTTGATAAACCAATCGTAAAGCGGACGGTGAACCTCAAATTCGAGGGTGCAGAGCGAATGGGTGATCCCCTCGATCGAGTCTGACTGTCCGTGCGCCCAGTCGTACATCGGGTAAATGCACCATTGGTCGCCGGTGCGGTGGTGGTGGGCGTGACGGATCCTGTAGAGGATCGGGTCGCGCATGTGCATATTGGGACTGGCCATGTCGATTTTGGCCCGCAGGGTCATGCTGTCGTCACGAAACTCGCCGGCCTTCATCCTGTTAAAGAGGTCCAGGTTCTCTTCAACCGGACGGTTGCGAAAAGGACTCTCAACACCCGGCTGGGTGGGGGTGCCCCGGTTGGCGCTCACCTGGGCAGCCGATAGTTCACAAACATAGGCCTTGCCCTTGTTGATCAGCTTGACGGCAAAGTCAAACAGCTGGTCGAAATAGTCTGATGCATAGTATTCGCGGTCCTCCCAGTCAAAACCCATCCAGTGGATGTCTTTTTTTATCGCCTCCACATAGGAGGTGTCTTCGGTAATCGGGTTGGTATCATCGAATCGGAGGTTGCATTTTCCGCCATACTCCGTGGCAATGCCGAAATCAAGGCAAAAAGCCTTGGCATGACCGATATGCAGAAATCCGTTGGGTTCGGGCGGGAACCGGGTATGAACCCTTCCGCCATGCTTGTCCGAACGGAGATCCTCTTCTACGATCTGCTCGATAAAATTGAGCGGTTTGTTTTCAACGGGAGCCGCTGAATCTGTGTTGGTTGACATGCAATCAGGCTGTTAATTCATAAAGCGCAAAGATAGCAAAGAATGCTTAGCGGGTCACTCCTGTCGGGTTCATGAAAACGCCTATCTTTGAAATCCCAAACCAAAACATAGAGACAATCCAGCATGGGCATCATCCGGATCGAGCAGATGGAGTTTTACTCCTACCACGGACATTTTGAAGAGGAGCGGATCGTGGGTAACCGTTTCATTGTCGACCTTGAAATGGAAACCGACTGCACGCTGCCCGCACAAACCGACAGGCTCGACGACGCCCTCGATTACCAGCGGGCCTATGAGC
>CAYGOU010000420.1:0-2169 GCA_964351455.1 uncultured Porphyromonadaceae bacterium | reverse complement strand
GCTACAGGTTATGTAGATGTGTCAAGAGATAAAAGCGAGAACTATATCATTAAGATCGACTTAAAGAATTTTGCCGGGGCAGAAAGACTCGATCCGTCAAATCTTACCTACGTGGTCTGGATGGTTACAGCCAGGGATGCAGCAGTAAATATTGGTCGGATAAGTACCAATAATAATCTTAACGCATCATTTGAGACGAAAAGTTCTTTCAGGCCGGTTAAGATATTTATTACAGCCGAAGAACAGGAGAATGCCAGGTATCCGGGTCCGATGGTTATCATGACGACTGACAGGTTTTAGCAGACAGAGGCAAAGTTTCATTAAATGGCTGAGCAGTTATATCAATTTCCAATAATCAGAGTGAGATGAAATCAAAAGTACAGAGCAGGTCCGACTCAATTGACTGGACAATCGTTAAGGAGGCATTGAGACGTGCCTTGCCACCGGGTGAAAAACAACGAGGGAGAGCTGGTCTGTTATCGCACAACCGTGATGTTGACATTTCGGTTTTGATCAATGATGTTTTCGGAGGTGAAATAGTAAGAGCACGCAACAGGCGAGGCTGGCATTTGTATAACCGGATTAACGGCGAACGCGTTGATCTTGCCCGGCAGGAAGAGACCAGTTCATCTGATGCCTTACCCTTCGGGAGCAGCTCCGATGCCACGGCGGAGCCCTCCGGTTATTTTGAGCAGAATGATTACACAACATTCTTCCTGAGGTTTGTAACAGCCCTCGAGGAGGCAGTAGGGCTGGGCAAATCCAGACTGCCTGATAAATTACCTGTATAAGGCCAGGTAAATCTTTCTTCAACAAAAGATCAGTCCTTGCACCAAAATCATTTCACTGATTACCTGATAAGGCCAGGTAAATCTTTCTTCATCAACAGATCAATCCTTGAGCCAAAATCCTTAACCTGCCGGGCATAATTATCAAGTGCCTTTATCTGAAGATCAGCAGGTTTGCCCGGGTAGCGGACGACAGCACCGTAGATCTCTCCGATGTTCTCACGAAGCCTCACCTGTCCCGTTATGCCACCCTCGCCTGACTGTGTTGCCGAGATCTTTTCATGCATTTCGTCGCAGACGGCAATGAGGTTTTTTATTTTCTTCAGGGCAGAACCCCTGGCTGATGACTCCCTGTTTTTCAGTGCATCCCTGGCATCAAGGATCTTCTGATCAACGCCGGCGAGCTCTTCCAGCAGGTCATAAGCTCTCATCAGTGTCTCTCTCTGAAGCTTCCTGTCAGCCTCCGGATGTTTCCAGTCAGGACTGTCATTCAGGATCAGGTCTGTGGTATAAGTCTCATTTCCCTTAACCAGCCTGACGCTATATTTTCCGGCAGGGTAATCCGGACCGAAGGCCGCCTCCCCAAGAATGTTCGGAGATTTGGGTACTTTTGGCGGATCCATCGAAGTGGCAATGCGGACAATATTGATCCCTTTCCTGTTCCCGGCAGGGAGTTTCTTCAGGAAAGTCCCTTCAGCATCATAAATTTCAAAATACATTTCGCCGAATACATGCCTTTTCTTAAGGTAGTAAGCGACAGTCGCTGCCGATGAGGCATTTGTCCCTGTAAACTCATCATCACCGGGGAAGTCCTGCAATCCCATGCCTGACGGAAAATAATAGGGACGAACAGGCAGGAATGCAAACTCCTGTTCCAGAACATCCTGTGTGAGGCTACGGAGAGGTGTAAGATCGTCAATGATTATTATCCCTCGTCCGTGAGTTGCAAGAGCAAGATCATTCTCCCTGGTCTGGAATGCCAGATCATAAATGCCTGTCTGCGGTATCTTGTTCTTAAACCTTACCCATGTCTTGCCATGGTCGGTGCTGACATAGAGACCCATCTCGGTTCCCAGGAAGACCAGGTCACGATTGACGGGATCTTGTTTGATAACATGGCAGAAACCCTTAATATCGCCGGTTGCCAGTGCGGTCCATGTCTTGCCCAGGTCTCCGGTGTAGTAAACATAAGGTGTCATGTCGCCGTTACGGTGAGCATCAACTGTTACCCACGCAGCATTCTTATCGAAATTGTCCGCATCGACATGTGAAATAAATGCAAAAGCCGGCAGACCGGGAACGGCATCATTCAACCTGGTCCAGGTTTTCCCACCGTCAGTCGTGATCTGAATATTTCCGTCATCAGTGCCCACCCAGATGA
>CAYGOU010000419.1:0-2171 GCA_964351455.1 uncultured Porphyromonadaceae bacterium | reverse complement strand
CTCCATCCGGATTCACTGATCAGACGGTGCCATTCGAGGGTGTCAACCGGATCGTCGGTGGTGCAGACCACCTGAACGTTCATCATTTCAAGCAAACCCCGCACCGAATGCGAACCTTGTGCAAGTTGTCTGCTGGCTTCAACATAAATCGAGTGACGAGTGACGGGTGATAAGTGACGGGGTTCATTGAAGTATCGCTGGAGCTCCAGATGGGTCCATTGATATAGAGGGTTGCGCATGGTGTAAGGCACCGTTTCGGCCCACTTTTCAAACTTCTCCGGATCAGAAGCTTTCCCGGTAATGTAATGCTCATCGATCCCGTTGGCACGCATCGCACGCCACTTGTAATGATCTCCATCCAGCCAGGCCTTGGTCAGGTTCTCAAACCGATGATTCAGGGCAATCAGTTCCGGATTCAGATGAGAATGGTAGTCGATGACGGGCATCATGGCTGCATGCTCGTGATAGAGGAACTCAGCCGTTTTATTATCAAGAAGAAAGTTGTCGTCGAGGAAGGGGGTCATGGGGTCAACTGGTTGAAAAGGTTGAAAAGGATAAAAAGGTTGAACACGATATATGGTGGCTGTTTTGAGTCGGATGTGCGGGGTGAAAAAAGTGAAACTCCCATTCGACATTCATCATTCATCATTCATCATTCATCATTTCTCCCCTCCCGTCCATTCCGTATGAAAGAACTCACCCCTTGGCCGGTCAACCCGTTCGTAGGTGTGGGCCCCGAAGTAGTCGCGCTGGGCCTGGAGCAGATTGGCTGGCAGCCGTTCGCTCCGGTATCCGTCGAAGAAGGTGAGGGCGGAGGCGAATGCCGGAACCGGAATTCCGCTTGATATCGCCCCGGCAACCACCCGTCGCCAGGCACCAAGAGACCTCATGATCTCCTCTTTGAAGTAGGGATCGAGCAGCAGGTTGGTCAGCTCCGGATCCCGGTCGAAGGCCTCCCGGATCTTACCCAAAAAGGCCGAGCGGATGATGCATCCCCCTCTCCACATCATGGCTATGCCGCCGTAGTTCAGGTTCCATCCGTAGGCATCCGCGGCAGCCCGCATCAGCATATACCCCTGGGCGTATGAGACGATTTTTGAGGCGTAAAGGGCCAGACGGAGGTCTGAGAGCTCCGTTGTTCCGGCCGCGACCGTCGCCTGACCAGAACCCACCCCCTGGCCCTCTCCCTTTGCAAGAGTAAGGGGGAGGTTATTTTGGTGCGCCGGTGCTGAATCTGGAATCTTGTAAGCTGCAGAAGCAGTGAGTCGCTCCTCCTTCATGGAGGAGAGACATCGGGCAAAGACCGATTCACCGATGAGGGTGAGCGGCACGCCAAGATCGAGGGCAGTGATGCCGGTCCATTTGCCGGTACCTTTCTGTCCCGCTGTATCAAGGATCTTGTCGATCAGCGGTTCGCCGTCGGTATCCTTTACGGCCAGGATGTTGCCCGTGATTTCGATCAGGTAGCTTTCAAGCTCCCCGCGGTTCCATTCTTTGAAGGTTTCATGCATTTCACCGGCCGACATCCCGTACTGATCCTTCATGATCTGGTAGGCCTCGCAGATGAGCTGCATGTCGCCATATTCGATGCCATTGTGGACCATCTTCACGAAATGACCTGCACCCTCTTCGCCCACCCAGTCGCAGCAGGGGGTGCCGTTCTCAACTTTAGCTGCAATTGACTGAAAAAGAGGTTTAACCAACGGCCATGCCGCCTTTGATCCTCCCGGCATGATCGAAGGACCGAGCAGTGCGCCCTCTTCTCCCCCCGAGATCCCCGTGCCGATGAAGAGCAGTCCCTTTTCTTCAAGATGCCGGGTGCGCCTCGTGGTATCCGGAAAGTGCGAGTTGCCCCCGTCGATGATGATGTCGCCCGCTTCAAGCAGGGGAATGAGCCGGCCGATCACCTCGTCGACCGGTTTTCCGGCCTGGATCATCAGCATCACCCGCCTCGGCCTTTCGAGCGAGGCCACCAGCTCTTCAAGCGTACCGGCTATCCGGATGCCCTCATTCAGGGCGGTCTCCCTGAATGCTTCACGAAACTCCGGCCAGTGTTCATAAACCGCCACCCTGAATCCCTTCGAGGCCATGTTCCGCGCCAGGTTCCGGCCCATGACCGCGAGTCCGATGAGGCCCAGGTTGCTTAATTCTACCATGAGAGAACTTATTAC
>CAYGOU010000418.1:0-2185 GCA_964351455.1 uncultured Porphyromonadaceae bacterium | reverse complement strand
GTTTTTTTTGAATTTTATGCTACCCTGAGAACCTGACCGTTTGCATTAACTTTGGTACATGACTTCAATCCTATGAAAAAGTACACCTACCTTTTGATTGCCGCAGCAATCCTTGCAATGATCTGGATTACAGGCTCGAAATCCGATTACCTGGTCCGCCATGGAAAAACCGACTGGGTCATCCAAACAGGCAACAGCGCCGATCCCCAGATCCTGCGAAGCGCTGAACTGATTCAAACCTGTATCCTGAAGATGAGCGGAACGGAACTGCCGCTGGATACGGCCAATGCCAGCTCCGGAGTATTGATACTCAGCGTGAATTCCGGTTTACACCCCGATGGATTCCAGATTAAAACCTCGAAAGACAGGGTTGAAATTTCAGGAGGAGATCACAAAGGATGCATTTATGGTGCAGTTAAATTTCTTGAAGCACTTGGCTGCCAGAAGTATTCGCCCAACTTCGAGATCGTTCCTGTGGTTAAGAAAATCCGGATTCCGGAGCTTGATCTTGAGGATGCTCCGGTCAACAGCTACCGCAATGTCAACGGCCGCTTCACCATGGATCCGGATTACCAGGACTGGATGGCCCTGGATATAATTGATGACATTTTTGCAAAGGGGTACTATGTGCACACCTTCAACCGCCTGGTGCCCTGGCAGGTTTATTTTGAGACCAACCCCGACTATTTTGCCTGGATGAACGGAAAACGGATCATCGACCAGCTCTGTCCATCCCACCCCGAGGTGTTGAATATCACCCTTGCCAAACTTGAAGAGGATATGCGGCTTCAGCCCGATAAGCTGGTCTGGTCGGTGAGCCAGAACGACAACTTCTCTTTCTGCCAGTGCGAAAACTGCAGCCGGATCATCGAAGAGGAGGGCAGTCCCGCCGGTCCCATCATCCATTTTGTGAACGAAATAGCCCGCCACTTTCCCGACCGGATCATCTCAACCCTGGCATACCAGTACAGCCGGCAGGCACCGAAGGTCACCAGGCCCGAACCCAACGTGCAGATCATGCTTTGCACCATCGAACTGAACCGCAGCCAGCCGATTGCAGAGGATGAAAGAAGCCGCTCTTTTCTACAGGATATGGAGGACTGGGGGAAAATCGCCAGCCACATTTACCTGTGGGACTACACCGTAAACTTTTCGCACCACGTGACCCCTTTTCCCAATTACCATGTGCTGCAGCCCAACCTCCAGCTTTTCACCAACAACGGGGTCCACTACCATTTCCAGCAGAGCAACACCGATACCGGACATGAGTTTTCGCAACTCAAAGCCTGGCTGCTGGCCCATCTCCTCTGGAATCCCGATGCCGACACAGAAGAGCTGACCGACCGCTTCATGAAGGGATATTACGGCCGGGCCGCCCGCCATATCCGCAAATACTTTGATGCCCTGCATGACGAAATCCTGAAAACCGGTGAATGGCTCGATATTTACGGGCACCCCACCGCACATGAACAAACCTTTCTCTCAGCAGAAAACATCGACCATTATCTCCGGATTTTTGACCGGGCCCTGGCTTCGGTCGCGAGCGATTCGGCCCGCCTGATCCATGTGCGCGAGGCACTTCTGCCGGTTCAGTACGCCGCCATGGAGATCGCCAAGAACCACATGTTCGATGAGCGGGGCTGGTTCACCACGGAGCCGGTCTATGAAATCCGGCCCCGGATGCTCGAAATGCTCGAAATGTTTATCGAAACATGCAGGCAGGCAGGGGTCAACACCCTCAGCGAAGCAGGACTTAAACCTGAAGATTATTACCAGGCCACCCTGCGTACCCTTGACATCAGGGTTGAAAAAAACCGGGCCTTCAGAAAAGCTGTCGCCGCTTCGCCTTCAGCTTCGGCAAAATATGGAGGTGGAGACCTGAACTACCTGACCAACGGGGTCAAGGGCTCAAACGATTTCAAGGTGCACTGGCTCGGTTGGGAGGCTCAGGATTTCACGCTGGATATTGACCTTGGGGATTTAGGTACGGCCCCTACCGTGGCCATCGGCTCGCTGTATGATCCCAAAAGCTGGATTTTCCATCCGCTGTCGGTCGAATGCCTGATTTCATCCGACGGCCGGGATTTCAGCCCCCTCGGGTCACAACTCCTGGAGGGCGATCAACAGAACGAACCGGTAACCCGTACCTGGAGTTTTGATACAAACGGGAAGGATTTCCGCTACC
>CAYGOU010000417.1:0-2193 GCA_964351455.1 uncultured Porphyromonadaceae bacterium | reverse complement strand
GGATTATTTATTTGAGGTTTTGCCCTCACTCATAGAGGATTTGCAGTTGAGCCGGGGTTTCAGTCCTAACGACATTGCCTTTCTTGTCAGGGCCAGGGCCGACGGTGACAGGGTTTCAAGATTATTGGGACAGCATGTGGAGGATCATGGCGCCAAACCGGGGGTGTCTTATACCGTAAGCTCCTCAGATACCTTCTGCATAGGAAAATCATCTGCTATAAGACTCATAATTCAATCATTCAGATATTTCCAAGATCCTGTGGGGGATTTTCACCTGAACTTGCTTAAATGGGAATGGGCCTATTTTGAAAAGGAGAATTCCGGTACCCGGAGCAACCTTGCAGAAGATCCGGTGACCACCATGGTTGAATTAAAAGCAGCCTGGGCCAGGAAATCGTTGAAAGAAGTGCTGGGGCATCTTATCAACCTGTTTGAACTCCACCGGCTTGAAAATGAACTGGCTTACCTTTTCAGTTTTGGAGATCTCCTGGATGGATATGTGGATCGTGAGGGTGATGACCTGGGCGATTTTCTCGACTGGTGGGATCAGAAGGGGATTGAGCAGACTCTGGTGATGGAGCCGGATCCGGGATCCATGCAGGTTATCACCATCCATAAAGCCAAGGGATTGCAATTTCCCGTGGTGATTCTTCCTTTTCCCGATTGGTCGATTGATATCCCGGCATTGCACCAACCGGTTATCTGGGCAGATACCAAAAACACACCGTTTGATGCTTTGCCCTGGATTCCGGTGCAACACAGTCCCAAGATCATTGGGACCTGTTTTTCAGGCGAATACTTCGCTGAACTCGGTGAGCATGCCCTTGACCAGATCAACCTGCTTTATGTGGCCAATACCCGCGCGGAAGAAGCTCTTTTCATTTTTTCGCGTGTAAAGGCGGCCTCCGACTCACGCATTTCCAGTCTTTTAAGGGATATTCTAATCGAAGAAACGCAGGAACCATCCATATACAGTCATGGAAACCCGGATTTCACGAAATCAGGGACCGTTCAGGTCAGTTCTAATACACTCAGGTTGAGTGATTTCGTATATAAACTCGATCCTGGTAATTTGCCGGTAAAGCGAATTATTCAATCTGAGCAGATCAGGGAGGGTAATATGCTCCACGACCTGCTTTCGCGCATCAAGGTGATCGAAGATCTTAACACGATCAGGAATCAGGGCAACTGGTCAGCTGAGATCACTTCAGAGGAGGGGGAAAGGCTGCTTGAGAGAGTTGAATGGCTGCTTGGCGATGAAAGGGTAAGAAGTTGGTTTCATGCTGACTGGAGGGTGTTAAATGAGCGAGACCTGCTCATGCCGCATGGTGGTGCTAAGCGGCCCGACCGGGTTATGGTCTCAGAAAAAGAGGCGGTAGTGATCGATTATAAAACCGGAGTTCCCAGAAGTCATCACAAAGATCAGGTGAGGGAATACCTTAGTATTCTTCATTCAATGGGCTACGAAAGCGTTAAGGGTTACCTTCTTTATACAGATAACGTTGGGATTGAGGAGGTTTTGGTTTAATCCCTTGTCTGTCCTGAAAGCCGGTTGAGGATGCCCAGTATCCGGATTGCCGGATTGCTGCTCCTCGGAAGCCCCATTTTTTCAAAGCGCGATTCAAGTTCCCTGAAGCCATTCATGGTGGCAACATCCAAAGCATTCAAACCCTTTTGATTTTTATGCATGGGGTCAATTCCCCAAAGGATCAGCGAATCTACCAGGGGCATGTCGTTGTTTTCAACCGCGTAAAGCAGTGCATTCTTACCCTCCCGGTCTAGTGTATGAATATCTGATCCTGTTTTTTTAAGGAGCAGAAGGGTTTCGATGTGTCCACCCCAAACAGCGGCCAGCCAGGGATCACGTCCCTGCTCATCTTTAACAAGGGTTTTTGCTCCATAGAAAAGGAGCATTTCCAGCATTTGGGTATCCCCATAAGCAGCAGCATAAAACTGCGGAGTTAGTCCGGCAGCATCCTTCAGTTCGAGGTTTGCTCCTGATGTGATTAGCAATTCAGCCAGGGCGAAATGGCCGTAATGGATGGAGGCATGAAGGGGAGTAGTACCATCATGGTTCTGCTGATTCATGTTGGCATTATTGACAATCAGAGCCCGGGCAACTGTATAATGACCGTTTTGTACAGCCAGAATCATTCCGGTTGATCCATCTGAGATGATCTGATTGATGTCAAC
>CAYGOU010000416.1:0-2195 GCA_964351455.1 uncultured Porphyromonadaceae bacterium | reverse complement strand
GTTCAAGACTGTATGTGCCGGTAATGAACCAGGATGAGGTTCTGGGAACCATAGGATTTGTAAGTTCACAAGCCAACAGGTTTGCTGAATCAGATTTGGCCCTCCTGACTTTTATTGCCAATACCGCAGGCTCGTTTTATTCAGATTTGCTTAATCGGCAAAAGATTGAACAATACAATGAGCAGGTCAGGGTATTGTCAACATTCCCTTCACAGGATCCTTATCCCGTATTACGGATAGATTACGCCGGCCGCCTGATCTATTCCAATGAAGCAAGCAGGGAGTTAATCGAATTCTACCGCTGCAAGACAGGCGAACTGATCAGGGGTCCAATCAGGGAGTCATTCATCAAAACCATTAAAAGCAAGGAGGTGCTGATTCGAGATTTTCAGACCAACCGACATGTTTATTCCTTCACCTTTGTTCCCTTTGAGGAGTTTCAGTACGTGAATGTTTACGGGACCGATATCACCCTTCGCAAAAGCCTCGAAAAAGAGCTGCGCAGAACCGCAATGATTGCTCAGGAGACTTACAACGGGGTTGTTATCACCGATCCCGAAGGGCGGGTTGAATGGGTCAACCAGGGTTTTGAGCAGATGACCGGTTACTCTTTGCAGGAAATGAAGGGGAAGGTGCCGGGGAAAATCCTTCAGGGTCAGGATACAGACCTGAAAATTGTTCACGAACTGGCCATGGCCGTTGAAAACCGGGAACCCATAGAACGTGACATCCTGAATTATTCGAAGGAGGGAACTGCCTATTGGGTCAGGCTGCAGATTCAGCCTGTTTTCGACGAATTGGGAAACCTTGCGAATTTTATTTCAATCCAGCAGAATATTACAGAATCTGTTGAGAACAGTAAGAAACTTGAGAGGCTATCACTGAGGCTCTCCACCCTTATCCAGAATTTGCATGAGGGAATTCTTCTTGAGGATGAAGAGAGGAAGATTGTACTGACCAATCATGCTTTCAGTTGCATGTTTCAGATCCCGGTTGAACCAGAGGTGATGGTTGGCATGGATTGCTCGATGAGTGCCGAAGCTTCAAAAGATCTATTTATGGATCCCGTAGGCTTTGTGAAAAGGATTGATGATATCCTTAAAGCCGGCAAACCTGTTATTGCTGAAGAGCTTGAACTTGCTGACGGTCGTATATTTGAGCGGGATTTCATTCCCATTCGCTCCGGAAGCCAGTCTTTCGGCTTATTGTGGAAATATACCGACATAACCGAACGCAAGAATTCTGAAAATGAGCTTCGGATGGCCAAGGAGGATGCAGACAGGGCCAACAGGGCAAAGTCAATGTTTCTGGCCAAGATGAGCCATGAAATCAGGACCCCCATGAACGCCATTCTTGGAATAGCCAGGTTATTGAAGGAGTCGGGCTTAGAGGATGAGCAACTTCGCATGGCATCCAATGTTTATGCATCGACCGACAACCTGCTGATGATCATCAATGAAATTCTCGACTTTTCGAAAATCGAGGCTGGTGGTATAGCCCTTGAAAGGATTCCTTTTGATCTTCCGGTGGTGCTTCAGCAGGCCCATGCGGTATTTGACGCACTGGCCAGCGACAAGGAGGTGAATCTTGCATTAACCATTCCTGAATCACTGAACCAGCCACTGATCGGTGATCCATACAGGCTCAGACAGGTGCTCTACAACCTTTTGAACAATGCCATCAAATTCACACCCAAGGGAGGAACTGTTGAACTCGGCTGTGAGTTGATCCGTTCAACCAGAGAGAGGCGCACTCTGGAATTTTGGGTTAAAGACACGGGCATTGGGATCGACTCCGCCAACCTCGAAAAGATATTCAAGGAGTATAGCCAGGAGGATGCAAAAACATCAAGAAGTTACGGAGGAACCGGTTTGGGGCTGGCCATCAGCAAAAAGCTGGTTGAATTGATGGGAGGAAGTATAAAGGTGCAAAGTGAGAAAGGAAAGGGTAGCAGGTTCTACTTTTCAATTGATTTCGATCTTTCCGACTCAGTAGCGGTTCAAGAGCCGGATCAGACGACCTCCATCCGGCCGGAGCTCCTGAAAGGGGTCAGACTTTTGATTGCCGAGGACAATAAGCTGAATCAGTATTTCATTACAACCCTCCTTAAGCATTGGCAGGTTGAGAACGACATCGCTGACAACGGGGAGATGGCGGTTGAATTGATCACCCGAAACCGTTATGATCTTGTTTTT
>CAYGOU010000415.1:732-2203 GCA_964351455.1 uncultured Porphyromonadaceae bacterium | reverse complement strand
GTCGGACGATGAACTGAAAGAGCGTTTTAAACCCATTGCCGGCAAGTATAAGGTATTGAGGTTTGAGTTAGGCTCCACTGCGACTTTGAAAGACATCGTTTTCGCCAATATTGAGCGGTACATCAACCTGCAGGAAGTTGACTTTACCTTCGATCCCAACTCACCCTATAGCTGGAAAGAGAACCTGCAGGATATGATGGCGGCTTTCGAAAACAAATTTCCACAGGAACACTTCCTGATTGTGATAGACGAAGTACTGGAGTACCTGAGAGGTCGTGGACCTACGGATCTATATAACGATTTGAGTATCCTCCGACAATTGGGTGAGTTATGCGATAATTCGCGCTTCAAAATCATGTTTGGCGTACAGGAACTGTTGTACCGATCACCTGAGTTCCAGTTCCAGGCCGATATGCTCAACCGCATTTCGGAGCGCTACTCCGACCTGATTATTACCCGCGAGGACGTTTCGTTTGTGGTGAAAGAACGTCTGCTGAAGAAAAGCCTAAATCAGAAAAGCGTCATCAGGGAACATCTGCTTAAGTTTTCCCATCTGTTTGAAGGCATCAACGGCAACCCCAACGAGTATATTGATTTGTATCCCGTACATCCGGGCTACATCACCAATTTTGAACAGATCAGACATGGTAAAAACCAGCGCGAAATCCTGAAGGTATTGTCGCAAAAATTTGAAGCCTTGCTCGACACCGAAATTCCGGAAAACAATCCCGGCTTAATCACATACGACAGCTACTGGCACGATCTGGCCGGAAATGCAGATATGTTATCGAAACCCGATATCGGAACGGTAAAAGACAAAATGGATATCATTGTTGACCGCATCAATAACCATTTTACAGGTGCACGAAGCAACCTGAAAGAGCTGGCTCAGCGCATTGCATCGGCACTGGCCATCCGTATCCTGTGCGACGACCTTGACAAACGCAACGGCGCATCGGGAACAGGACTCAAGGAGCAACTGTGTGTTACCCTTCCGGGGGTGGAAGACCCTGAGTTGCTCACCGCAGCCGTTGAAAATACAGCCAAACAGCTTGTCACAGCTACAGGAGGGCAATATGTAAGTCTGGATGAAATAAGCGGTGAATACCACATCCGCACCGAAGGCGGAATAAACGTACCCCAACTGATCCGCGATTATGCCGACGATGTCATTAAACGAAGTCCACAGCAAGCAGACCAGTACTTTTTTGAATTTCTGCAATTTCTGCTCGAAATACAGCAAAACACCTACCGCACAGGGTTTAAAATCTGGCCTAAAATTATTGAGTGGCCCGACAGGAAAAGCTTCCGTCGCGGCTATATCTTCTTCGGAAACCCCAACGAACGAAGTACCACCGAACCGGTGCAGCATTTTTATATCTTTTTTAGTCCACTGTTCAGTTCCATCCAACGGAACGACCAGCCCGACGAAGTCTATTTCGAGCTTTCCGGATTGTCGGATGAGTTTAAA
>CAYGOU010000415.1:0-722 GCA_964351455.1 uncultured Porphyromonadaceae bacterium | reverse complement strand
GACACCATCTGCCTCTATGGCGCTGGAAAAGCAAAAATGGCGTCGGCACAGTCGAGTCTGAAGGCATTGTTTATGAGCCAGATTGAAGAATTTCAGCGTAAAGCCCTGGCAATGTTCGACCGCGAATTTGCCGACAAAACCGACGTGATCTACAAAGGTGTTTCCAGGTCGTTAAAAACCTACCCTTTGCCGGGTGAAGGAGCCACCAAGGAGATGATTTTCAAAAGTGTGGCTTCGCGGTTACTCAACAGCCATTTTAACGACCGCTTCCCCGATTATCCTGTTTTTTCGGACCTGCGCTATGCCCTCACCGACGAAAACCTGACCAATGCCGTGAACGGCGCCCTGAAAAAGATAGTAGCCCCTATGCAGCCCAACCGCGAAGGCGAAGCCATTCTGAGCGGATTAGGGTTATGGAGCGGCCAGAACATTGAACTGAGCAACAGCAAATACGCAGGCAGCATTCTGGAGCAATTGAAAAAACGCGGCGAAGGGGCAGTGCTTAACCGCCACGAAATCATTTATGCCCACTACGTGCAGCAAAACCTCTGGTATTCCGTCGGTTTTGAGGTGGATTACCAATTACAGTTTGTGGTGCTGGCCGCGATGGCCTTCAAAGGCGAAATTGAAATTACCTGGAGCGGCAGCAAAACGCTTTCTGCCACCAATATAGAAACGGCATTGGGGCTTTCAACCGATGACTATTTCACCTTCCAGCACAT
>CAYGOU010000414.1:0-2209 GCA_964351455.1 uncultured Porphyromonadaceae bacterium | reverse complement strand
TATTCGGGGGGTCGAAAATCAATCTGATGAGTGCCCAACTCGCCGAAGGTCAGCATGTGCTGGATACCCTGAGCGTCTTTGGCGGTACCACCCTCATCGTACCCGCGGGATGGTCGGTCAAGGTGGAGGTGACCTCCATTTTCGGCGGTTTCTCTGACAAGCGCGAACGGATGCCGAACCTGGTCTATGACCAGAACAGGATGCTGCTCATCAAGGGACTGGCGATTTTCGGTGGGGGCGATGTCAAATCGTACGGACTTTAGAGATGCAAAACCCCTTTCTGTCAGAACGTAAGTATTCAATTTTCTATTCCGTGGCATGGGTCGTCATCCTGGCGGTTCATGCCACGATCCTTTATCTGGCAGCAGACTTAACCATCACCATTGCTTTGGCCGATGCACTGGTTTTTAACCTGCTGTTCGCAGGATTGGGGGTGAGCGTATGGTTCACCATCCGCTTTTCAGAAAACCGCAGCGGTCAGTCAGGCGAGCAGTTTCTGAACCTGGCGGTATCAGGACTGGTGATGATCGCGCTCTGGCTGGGAGCGGGGTATCTTGCAGTCTATCTTCTTATTGCCGATGCTGATTACCACAGTTTCCTCGAAGCAAGCATACCCTGGAGGGTACTCAGCGGCATATTCTTCTATGCCATCCTGGTGATGGTTTATTACCTGCACCTGAATGCACACGACCGCAGAGAGCGGATCAAGCGCGAGCACAAGCTCAGGCTCCAGGTGCGCGAGGCCGAGATCGATCGCATCAAGGCCCAGATCAACCCGCACTTTCTGTTCAACAGTCTGAACTCCATCTCTGCGCTTATCGGAGTTCAACCCGATGAGGCCCGCGACATGGTGGTGAAGCTGAGTTCCTACCTCCGATATTCGCTCGAGCACAACGAGAATGAAAGGGTGAGCCTTCGTCAGGAGCTGGATCATACCGTCCAGTACCTGGCAATCGAAAAGGTGCGGTTCGGTGAGCGACTCGACTTCTCACTGGCCGTTGATGATGCCTGCATGGATCTTCTGCTGCCCCATATGATCCTGCAGCCCCTGATCGAAAATGCGATCAAACACGGCGTTTATGAAAGCACCGAGCCCGTCAGGATAGAGCTCTCTGCCCGCTGCCAGGAGGCCAAAATCCTGATAACAGAAATCTCAAACGATTTCGATCCCACCATGCCCCCGAGAAAGGGAAAGGGAATCGGACTGACCCATACCCTCAACCGGCTGAAGCTGGTATACCAGTCAGACCGGCTCATGGAAATTGAGAAAAGCGAAAACCTTTTTACCGTCAGACTCACAATTCCTCAACATTTACCCAATGAATCCACCCTATAAGGCCCTCATCATCGACGATGAAGCACCCGCCAGGATGCTCATCCGCGATTACCTTCAGGCTTACCCTCAGATCCAGGTGGTTGCCGAATGTGACAATGGCTTCGAAGGGGTCAGGCAGATTCAGCAGGATCAGCCTGATCTCATCTTTCTCGATGTTCAGATGCCCAAGCTCAACGGGTTTGAGATGCTCGAACTGCTCGACCCGGTGCCGCTGGTCATCTTCTCAACCGCCTTTGATCAGTACGCCATCCGGGCCTTTGAGCTGAATGCAGCCGACTATCTGCTGAAGCCATATTCAAAAGAGCGGTTTGACCAGGCGGTGCAGAAAGCCCTGGTTCACCTCTCAAAAGATGACAAGCCGTCAGAAAATTTAAACAGGATATCGGCATCTGCCCTGCCGGAGGGCGAGTACCTCGATCGCTTCGTGGTGCGCACCGGAACGAAGATCAAGGTGATCCCGGCGGGCCAGATCGAATATTTCGAAGCCGAGGATGACTATGTCATGATCCACACCCCGGAGGGAAGATTCATGAAACAGATGACCATGGGCTATGTCGAGGCCCATCTGGATCCTCGCGAATTTGTGAGGATACACCGTAGCTGCCTGGTGCAAATATCGCTCATCACCCAGCTTGAGCCCTATGACCGCGACACCCGCGTGGTGGTTTTGCGCTCGGGGGTGAAGATCAAGACCAGCCGCTCGGGACTGAAACGGCTGAGGGAGGTTTTGGGATTCTGAGGCTGATCGGCTGATCAAGCGTTAATTACTGTTAATGGCTGAAGCGCCGCCGGAGGGAAGAATTATCTTTGTAACATGAGCTGGAACCTGAGGGTCATACTCTTTCTGATCGTATTTGCCATGGTTGGCATCCT
>CAYGOU010000413.1:0-2214 GCA_964351455.1 uncultured Porphyromonadaceae bacterium | reverse complement strand
GATTGGTGATCCGGTAATCCGCAACACTCGATCTTTTTCCAAAGCCGTTTTCAGAAACCACGAGGATGTCCTCTTCTACATTCTCAACGCAAACCATCCCCACCACCATATCATCCTTACCGGCCAGGGAGATTCCCCTGACGCCGGCCGCTGTACGGCCGACCGGTCTGACGGTGCGTTCATTGAAGCGAATGGCCTTCCCCGATCTGACGGCCATGACAATTTCATGACTGCCGCTGGTCATCCTTGCGCTCAACAACTGGTCACCTTCGCGGATCGTAATGGCGTTCACTCCGTTCTGCCTTGGTCTTGAATAGGCCTCGAGCAGGGTTTTCTTGATGGTTCCGTTCTGGGTGCACAGAATGATATAATTGTTGTTGATGTACTCCACGTCGTTGATGTCCTTAACCTTAAGGTATGCCATCACCTTGTCTTCAGGCTCAATGTTGATCAGGTTTTGAATCGCCCGTCCCTTGCTGGTGCGGTTTCCTTCGGGTATCTCATAAACCTTAAGCCAGAAGCACCTGCCCAGCCTGGTAAAGAGAAGGATTGTATTGTGCATCGAGGCAATGTACAGGTGCTCTACGAAATCCTCATCGCGGGTAGTGCTTCCTTTAGATCCTACCCCACCCCTGCTCTGGGTTCTGAACTCAGTCAAGGGGGTTCTCTTGATATAACCCAGATGCGAGATGGTAATCACCATCTCCTCATCGGCATAAAAATCCTCCGGATTGAACTCCTCCGAGGTATAAACAATCTCCGTTCTGCGTTCATCACCATATTTTTCACGGACCTCGGCAAGCTCCTGCTTAATGATATCCATTCTCAGCGACTGGGTTTCAAGCACCTTGTTCAGGTAATCCATCAGTTCGGTGACCTGGCGGTACTCATCCCGGATTTTGTCGCGTTCAAGTCCAGTCAGTCTTTGCAGACGCATTTCCAGAATGGCCTTAGACTGGATCTCGGTAAGTCCGAATTCGCTGATCAATCCTTCGCGTGCAGCATCCGGATTGGTAGAATTACGGATCAGGCTGATGACAGCGTCGAGATTGTCGAGCGCAATCATGAGTCCTTCAAGTATGTGTGCCCGTTTCTTGGCCTGATCCAGCTCATAACGGGTACGCCGCACCACCACCTCGTGCCTGTGGTCAATGAATGTGGTGAGCAGTTCCTTGAGGTTCAGCAGGCGCGGACGGCCGCCAACCAGGGCAATGTTATTGACCGAAAATGAGGTCTGAAGCGGTGTGTGTTTGTAAAGGTTGTTGAGAACAACATTTGCGATGGCATCCCGCTTAAGGTCATAAACGATGCGCATCCCGGTGCGGTCGCTCTCATCGTTGACGTTTGAGATCCCCTCAATTTTCTTGTCATTGATCAGCTCGGCGGTCTTGATGATCATCTCCGCCTTATTAACCATAAAGGGTATCTCGGTGATGATGATCTTCTCTCTGCCCGATTCAGAAGTTTCAACCGTAGCCCTGCCCCTAAGCACAATCCTGCCCCTGCCGGTCTCATACGCCTCACGAACCCCCTGGTATCCATAGATAATACCCCCTGTCGGGAAGTCGGGCCCTTTTATGTATTTCAGTAGATCCTCAATGGATATGTCGGGATTGTCAATGGTGGCAACCAGGGCGTCAATCACCTCCTTCATGTTGTGGGGAGGCATGTTGGTTGCCATACCCACAGCAATTCCCGAAGCTCCGTTAACCAGCAGATTCGGAATCCTGGTCGGCATGACCGTGGGTTCCTTCAGCGAGTCATCGAAGTTGAGCTGAAAATCAACTGTATCCTTATCCAGATCAGCCATGGTCTCCTCGGCCACCTTTTGCAATCGGGCCTCGGTGTAACGCATCGCAGCAGGACTGTCGCCGTCGACCGATCCATAATTACCCTGTCCGTCAATCATCGGGTACCGCATCGACCAAACCTGAGCCATCCTCACCATAGCCATGTAGACACTGCTGTCACCATGCGGGTGATACTTTCCAAGCACCTCCCCCACGATCCTGGCAGACTTCTTATAGGGCCTGTTCGACTGGTTTCCCAGCTCGTTCATTCCAAAGAGCACCCTGCGGTGAACCGGCTTCAATCCGTCTCTTACATCCGGCAGCGCCCTGGCCACAATGACAGACATCGAGTAATCGATGTACGACGACTTCATCTCCTCCTCTATGCTGATCTTGACAATCTTTGTTTCTGATTCCATAAAAC
>CAYGOU010000412.1:0-2230 GCA_964351455.1 uncultured Porphyromonadaceae bacterium | reverse complement strand
TCACCCTGGGCATAAATGCCTCACTCGATTACCGGCAGTTTGACTTTTCCATGCTAATTGTCGGTGCATACGGTCATGAAATTTTCAATGGAATGCAGCGTCCCGATCTCCTCTATACAAACCGGCCGGTAACGATTTTGGAGCGCTGGACCGGAGAGGGTACTTCAACTTCGGTACCCAGATACACCTGGATCGATGTTAACAACAACAACCGGATTTCAGATTTGTACATCGAGGATGGCTCCTACACCAGAATAAAGAACATTCAGCTGGGCTACTCTTTGCCCGATCACCTGCTCAAAAGGATCAATGCTTCAGCCTGGAGGTTTTATATTTCCCTTGAAAACCTTCTCACCTTGACCAAATACAGTGGAGCCGATCCTGAAATTGGTGCCATGAGTTCATTTGATATTGGGATCGACCGGGGAATCTATCCTCAGGCAAGAACCATCCGGTTAGGAACATCCATCACCTTCTAAAAGAAAGGAGTACGAAAATGAAACTTAAGATATCATTGATTGCCTGGATTTTACCGCTGCTCTTTCTGCTGAGCTCCTGTGAGGATTTCCTTGACCTCAAGCCATTGGACAGAGAAGTCTCTTCAAACTTCTATAAAACTGAGCAGGATGCCATGATGGCCCTGGTGGCTATTTATGATGTGCTCACCTATCAATCTTCTCCGGGTGTCTCCTGGGCTCCGTTTGTTGTCATGTCGGATATCCTCTCCGACGATTCCTACGCCGGCGGATCTGATGCAAACGACGGAATGGACGAGAACGAGCTGAACACTTTTAATATTCCTACAACCAACAAAATCGTTCACTCAATCTGGATCAAAAATTATATTGGAATATACCGGGCCAATCTGTTTCTTGAAATTATAGACCAGATTGCCGCCTCAGAAGCCTTTAAGATCAGGACCAGTGCTGAAGCCAAATTCCTCAGGGCATACTTTTACCTTGAGCAGGTAAGGTTCTTTGAAAACATTCCGCTGCTAACCGAAACGATTAAAGGAACGGCCGAATATGTTCAATATCAGAACAGTCCCGAGGAGGTATACAATCAGATTGCCCTTGACCTTACCGAGGCCATTCCCGATTTACCTGAATCCGTTTCAGCTGCTGAAGCAGGCCGGATCAGCAAATGGGCTGCACAGGCCTTGCTGGCAAGGACTTATCTTTTTTTCAATGGTGTGTATGGAAAGGAGTTGACTGCCAATGAAGAGATTATCAACAGGGATGTTGTTCTGGCCCATCTTGAGGAGTTGATTTCAAGCAGCGGTCATGATTTATTCCCGAAGTATGAGGATAATTTCAAGCTCGTTGGGGAATTTGGTGTGGAATCGGTTTTTGAGATTTCATACGGTGATACCCCGGCATGGTGGGATTGGGGTTATGTAAGGGGTGGACACGGAAATCTCTCGGCCCAGATGCAAGGACCGAGGGTCACCGGTTCACAGAAATGGAACAGGGGATGGAGTTTCGGAACCGTGAGCCACAAGCTGGCCGAGGATTTAAAGAACGATCCCAGGTTTAAGCATACCATCCTTAAGCAGGAAGAGCTGGACGGCAAACTGACCATCGGGTACCAGCACACCGGGTATTTTTCAAAAAAGTACAGTTCTGACGCTGAGCATTGGGGCAGCGATGGTCAGTTTGAGCTCAACCGGACCTGCAACCACCGTGTAATCAGGTTTTCCGACGTATTGCTGATGGCCGCCGAACTTGGCAGTCCTAATGCCCAGACCTACCTTGACCGGGTGAGGTTGCGGGTCGGGTTAACCTCTGTTCCGGCAACCCTCGACAACATTCTTAAAGAGAGGAGACTTGAGTTATCGCTTGAAGGAATCCGCTATTTTGACCTTCTGCGGTTAGGGATGAACAAGGCAGCAGATGAACTAACCTGCACGGGTATCAGGGGGCCTAATTATGTGGGCGACCAACAGTTATTCGATGTTACCTTCAACGAGGCCACCCGTGGATTTCTTCCCATTCCGCAATCGGAAATGGATTTATCCGGTGGAGCCTTTGTTCAGAATGAGGGTTACCGGTAAGAGCAAGCCTTATGAAATACAACAAAAGGTATACGGTACTCACTGCTTTGATTGTTGCTCTCGGGGGCTTCCTGCTTGGCTTTGACAGCGCTGTGATATCGGGAGCCGTACCTTTCATCCAGAAGTTCTTCGTACTGAATGAAATCCAACTTGGATGGTCGGTTTCATGCCTGATAC
>CAYGOU010000411.1:0-2236 GCA_964351455.1 uncultured Porphyromonadaceae bacterium | reverse complement strand
ACGCGGGGGATTCTTTGGTGGACAATGCGGAACTGAGGGCTCAGCTGATTGAGCGCACTGAGGTGTTGGATAAAGTTAAGAATCTGCTCCTGATTCCGGGACTGGAGATGATGACCACACGGCAGGTTGCGGATTTTTATGAAGTTGGTTATGAAGCGATAAAGGCATGCTATCTTCGCAACGTCCATGAAATTATTCCAGATGGGTCAGCTATGATGACAAAAGATGAATTCAATGACCGAATTAGAACGGTTCATGATGCAACGGTCAAAAACCTTCGCGGAAGAGCGGTTGTCGAATACGCTGGAATCTCTGTTGATATTTCTAATCGGGGGACTCTAGTATTCACTCAACGTGCCATTCTCCGCATCGGGATGCTCCTGCGGGACAGCGAGGTCGCCAAAGAGGTACGCACCCAACTTCTGAACGGTTTTAAACGCCTGACCCCCGAGCAGAAGGTTGAAGATGTGAACACGGAACAAACCATCGGAAACAACTTTCTGCAAGCCTTTATAAGCGGTGACACAGTGGGAGCGGGAAAAGCCCTGACAGAACTGAACGCGTTCAAAAACAAGTGCATTGATGAACTCAAAAAGGAAAACGAAGCCGTGACAGCGGAGAACGAGGCCCTAACCTCCAGGAACGAGGTGCTGGTGGTGGAGAACGATGTGCTGGCCGGTCTGCACCTGACCACGAGTCCGAGGAAGCTCGTCAACCGCATCATCAGGAGCATCGCATGTCGGGGCATGGGCGGTGTGTTCTCCGCCGCGTGGCGCCTGTTCGCCAAGGAACTCTACTATGACAAGGGCATTTATCTGAACGGGCGGAAAAAGGGCAAGCTTACCCTGATGGATGTCGTCAAGGAAGACGAATGGAAGGATGTCGTCATGGTCGCCGCCTCCATATGAAACAAAATGAGTCTGGATATTGCCCAGATTGATAACGAAGTTGATGAGAAAGCATAGTATTCAGTAAAATGATCGAAATTCTGAAAAGTTTACGATAACTTTCATAAAAAAGTGACCGTATATAAGTAGGAGGTACGTGATAAGGCTTGCTTGGAAGGGTATGAACAGAAAATACTCGGCTGCTTGGTTTTGGTTCGCGCGGGAAGTCAACTGCCAGAAAGGCATCTATCTAAATGAGCGGAGAAAGGGCAAGGGCAGCATGTTGGATGTAGTCAGGGAAGATGAATGGCTGGATATGGTTGCCGTTGCTGTTTCCCTGTGCAACAGTATGGATATCGACACTACCCAGATTATTGACTAAGTGAATATATACTGCTTACAGAAACTATACGATAATTTTCGGAAAAATGTGACTATAGATAAGTAGAAGACTCAATGAAAACGGCGAACCCATGGCTCCCCCAACGGAGTCTTTTTTATGGGAATTTTTGAAGGAGGGTACTCATGGAGAAAATAAAGACACCGGCAAAAGGCAGAGATCCTCCCAGTTCAAAAAAACTCTGGTCAATTTTATTAAAGATGAAGATCCCTGGACGATGAGTATTACAAAAATCTGAGAATAGGGAAAACCTTTACTCAAAACAGACGAAAAAAATCAAAACGGAGATAAAAAACTGATGGAAAAAGAATAGGAGAAGGTTATGAAGGCAGACATTATTCCCATGGTGATCGACGCGGGGGATTCCCTGGTGGACAACGCGGAACTGAGGGCTCAGCTGATTGAGCGCACTGAAGTACTGGAAAAAGTAAAGGGACTGTTCCTGATTCCGGGGCTCGGAAAAATTACCATGAGGCAAGTTGCTGAATATTATGATGTTCCAATTAAGACAATTAGAACTTGCTTTTATAGAAACAAAGATGAGATTGCCAGTGATGGGGTTTCGAAAATTACAGCCTCAGAATTTTCCCTACTTCATGATGAAGTGGGGAAAACAGCAAAAGGCTCAACCAGTTATGATATCGACGGAATCGAATTTGTCCTGCCAAATAGTGCACCTACATTTGTTTTCACTCAACGTGCCATCCTCCGCATCGGGATGCTTCTGCGAGACAGTGAGGTCGCCAAAGAGGTACGCACCCAACTGCTGAACGGTTTTAAACGCCTGACCCCCGAGCAGAAGGTTGAAGATATCGATATAGAAATATCCTTTGGTATCGACTTTGAAAAAGCCCTTTTGAAAGGAGATACCATAGGTGCTGGTGAAGCGATGGTAAGGCTAAATGCTCATAAGGACAGGCAAATCGCTGAACTCAACGAGAAGATTGAA
>CAYGOU010000410.1:0-2237 GCA_964351455.1 uncultured Porphyromonadaceae bacterium | reverse complement strand
GCGACGTGGCAACTACCTCGAAACCTGGACCGTTTTCTGGATCACTGCCCACTTTCTGAACGCGGCAGCCATGTTTGAAGAAACGGGGCACTCCATGTAACTGCCAACCTTTACGACACCCTGACAACCAGTCCTTTCAAGTATTTCCCCTCCGGAAACTGAAGGTCTACGGGGTGGTCAGGAGCCTGCGAAAGCCACCCCAGGATCTTGGCTTCCCGGGCCGCATCGACTGCTGCATCGGCCACAATCTTCTGAAAAAGAGACTCCTCCATGTGTCCTGAACAAGAAAAAGTGTACAGAAATCCTCCTGACCTGAGGATCTTCATGGCCTGCAGATTAAGGTCCTTATAGGCCCGGGCACCCTTATCCAGATGCTGCCTGGCCTCGACCAATTTCGGCGGGTCGAGAATGATCAGGTCAAAACTGCGGCTTTCGGCTCCGAGGCTTCGCAAACCCCTGAAAACATCAGATTCCACACAATCATAAAGACCGGCACTGAATCCGTTCAGCTGGCAGTTGGCATCCACCTGTTCGAGGGAGGGAGCTGAAGAATCCATGAAGGTGACCTTACTGGCACCCCCAGACAGGGATGAGATCCCGAAACCACCTGTGAAGCAAAAGCAGTCAAGAACCTCCCGGTTCCGTGCAGTCATTGAAACCGCCAGCCGGTTCTCGCGCTGATCCAGGTAAAATCCGGTTTTATGTCCCTTTACCAAATCCACCAGGAATTCACATTGGTACTCGCGGATGCGGATCGGCCCATCGGGTGCCTTTCCGGCCAGCACCCCGGTTTTTCCGCTTAAACCCTCCTTTGACCTGACGGCCATATCTGAACGCTCAAAAATTCCTTCAGCACCGTACAGATCCTGCAACTCCGAAACGATCAGATCCTTCCACCGCTCAACCCCGGCAGAACTGAACTGCAGCACCAGAAAGCGGTCAAAACGGTCAATGATCAGTCCTGGTATTCCATCCGATTCAGCAAAGCACAACCGGCATGCATTGGTTACTTCATCCGGATAAAGTGAAGAACGCAATGCTATGGCTTTTTGAAGCCTCGACCTGAAAAAGCCGGCATCGACCGGTTCTCCGGGATCGCGGGTCCAAACCCTGGCGATGATCTGAGAGGATGGAGACCATGCTGCACGGGCAATCCATTCTCCACGGGCGTTCAGGATCTCAACCGTATCGCCTGAGCCAGGCTGACCGCTGACCTTCGAAACGGCTCCTGAGAAAATCCAGGGATGGCCCCTCAACAGAAGCTTCTCCCGTCCTGGCTTGAGGATGATCTGAATCGATGACTTAGACATGCTGTTTTTTTGACCGTCAAGTTACAATATCTTTGATGGATGAGCATACTGGCGAGAATCTGTCTGTTGGCGATTTATTTGACGGCCGCACTGATCAGGACAGGTATCAACTTCTCGTCGCCCGTGATTCCGGGGATCAATGGAGGATACTACCCGCTGCTGGTCAGGAACCTGATTGAACGGGGTGAAACCGGATACCCCGACCTTCCCCTGGTTTTTTGGGCCGAAGCCATGCTGAGCCGCCTGATCGCCTGGTTGCCGGGCGTGGAAATGGAGGAGGCAATACTTTTATCGGTCAGGATTTTTGATGCCTGGATTCCACCGCTGCTTTGCCTCCCAGTGTTTATGCTGAGCTACCGGTTGTTGAAGGGAGATCGCCACCGGGTGCTTTGGTCCTCAATCACAGCCGCATTCAGTGTACTGACTTTCCAGTTTCTTACTGTGATGACCGCGGAGGCTCATAAAAATGCACTGGGACTGCTGTGGCTGGCACTCTTTTTCTATTATGCAATCAGGGATTCGGGGAAAAAGCCCTTGCTCCGATACCTGAGATGCGCCCTATTCTTGCTGCTGATGGCTTTTACTCACATCGGCAGTCTGTCGGTGGCAATGATTTATATTGTGGTCCAACTTGGGGTCAGAGCCGCATCAGCGGGGCTCAGAAGCTGGCGCCATTGGCTACCGTGGCTGATCTCTCTGTTGGTTGTTATGGGTCTGAGTCTGATCATGCTGAGGGGAGACTCAGGCAGAAGTGTAAGGTTCATCTCCCTATATCTGAACCCCCTGAAGTTTTTCGAATCCCCATGGCTTTGGTTAATGATCAGCGGTGAAAACCCATTCCGTGGATTGTTAACCATCTATATGGTACTGCTGAACCTGATTACCCTGGCAGGACTGGCACTCCTACTATTCAGGCCTGGAGAAATG
>CAYGOU010000409.1:0-2239 GCA_964351455.1 uncultured Porphyromonadaceae bacterium | reverse complement strand
GTAATCACCCACAATGATATGGGGATTCCGGATTACGTTCTTCAAGTAACAAACTTGGTCGAATCCCTTCATCGGGTGCGTTTCGGTGGGTTTGGGTCCATTCATATCAATGCATGTTATCACTTATTATTATCTGTCCATTTCTGAATCTCAATGATGTTTCCCTCCGGATCTGCCGCATAGACAACGGTAATTTCACCGACACCCTCTATCTCAGCATCGATCAATTCCCCTATGACGCTACCTCCGTTTCTCATCAGACGTTGCAACCTCTCCTGTACATCATCCACGCTAAAAGCGATGTGTCCGAAACCCAACCGATTGATCTCTTTACCAACAGTTTTTTTCATCTCGTTGTATGAAAAAATTTCCAGTGTGGGACCATCTGCTTCATAACCCGGCAACTGCAAATGAATCCCCCTGATGGTAACATCCGACAGACCGGTTAGCTGATCAACCCATCTCCCCATGAGATCTCGCTCCGGTAGCATGGGTTTGCAATCAAAGACGCGGATGTAAAAATCGGCCAACATCCGCCAGTCCCTGCTGATGATATTCACATGTGAGAACTTGGTTTTCATCATTGCTGCAAACTTTTACCTTTCTTATCTATTCCCCAATGAATTGCTCTACTTTACGGAAAGCCTCTTCCGAATCGCTCCCGATCCAAATGAGATGGCCCCACTCATTCTGGAGGATCTCAATCCGGGAGTTTTCAATCATTCTTTTGGCAAACAATGCATGATCAATCGGTACGGAATTGTCATGTGCACTGTGAATGATCAATGTCGGACAGTTCACATCTGCTATCAACTCATCCACCCCTTGCTGGTTGATGTCGTTCATGAATCCCTCATTGGATGCGTACCGGTTCAACGCAGCGATCAATTCGTGGCGGTCTCTTTTTTCGAGTGGATGCGGCTTGACTGAGGAAAACTGACGTAAAAACTGTTTCGCGGTGATGGAGGGGAATAGCCGGCTCATCGCACGAATCAGTGTCCAGCTGTAACCCTGTATAGCCGGACGAAACATCAGGCTGGCAACGCGACACATCCTTTCGTTTTTGTTCAGCCACTCCTTTGTAACAGCTGAGGCCAGGATCAGTTTTCTGGTCATCCCGGGGAAGGAAGCCGCAAAGGCAATCGCGGTCGGTCCCCCTGCAGAAATGGCATAGAGAACAACGCTCTCCAGTCCCAGGTAGTTGATCAGCCCGGCAATTAATGCTGCCGCTTCACGGGGTGTCCGATTGTTGTCCAGGGGTGTATTCCCATATCCGGGCCGTTAGAGGATGATGAGTTGATACTTCTCCCGGTCAAATCCTTTCAGGCAGAGACGTTCATTGCAGTTTGAATGGCCCCCGTGCAGGAAGAGCACAGGTGTTCCTTCTCCGATCGAGCAATACTCAATCCAGCCCAACCGGGTTTTGACCACTTCCACTGCATACCTCTGACCACGCATTAAACATCAGCTTATAAAACCTGTGCAACATCGCACCTCACTCCCGAAAAGATTGAGAGAACCTTTCGGGAGCTTTCTGAATGCCAAATGTATGCATAAATTGTTGAATGTGATCACACGGCACGCGTAAAACTTGCGCCGGTTGATGCTGCAAATCGGTGAAGCAGGTCTGAGCTGTCTCATCTGCTCGAGGGAAAAAAGTGATCAACGGTCCCAGATCCGGTGAAAAAGGAACCGGAGCAGAAAGCCAGCGATCAGCAGTCCGACACCCACCAGAATCACGTTCAGCGGCAACGAGACCGACATCACCAGACAGCCAATCAGTCCCAGAAGGGGGATCACCCTCCCGTAACGTTGATCGGTACGCGGTTGCCGCAAGGCGGAGATATTGGTGATACTGTAATAGAGCAGGATGGTGAAGGATGCCGCCCGCACGATGAATTCGAAGGAGCCGGTCAGCGTGAGCAGCAGGATGAGCAGGCCGGTGAAGAGTATTCCCAGGTGGGGCACCTTATAGCGGCTATGTATCTTCTGAAAGAAGGGAGGCAGGTCGTTCCGTCGGCCCATGGCCAGCATCATGCGGCTGATGCCCAGGATCTGGCTCAGCAACACCCCCAGCATTGCGGTGGAGGCACCAATGGTCACCACGCTGCTTACGGCAGGGGTGGTCAGCGCGTTGGCCACCACCTGCAGGGGCGAGGTGCTGGCTGCCATCTGCTCAGCTCCTACGACACCGATGGCCACGACAGATACGGCCGCATAGAGCAGGATGGCGGAGAGG
>CAYGOU010000408.1:0-2244 GCA_964351455.1 uncultured Porphyromonadaceae bacterium | reverse complement strand
TTTCAGGATTGCAGCCGAGAAATCAGTTGATGCGGTGGTTCACGTTACGACCAAGAGTTTTGTAAAGCGATATGGTTACAGAAGCCTGTCAGACCTTTTTTTCAACAATCCTACTGAGCAGTCGGTTCCGGTTTCGGGTTCAGGATCAGGGGTAATTATCTCTCCCAACGGGTACATCGTTACAAATAACCATGTCATCGAGGGTTCAGATGAAATTCAGGTTGGCCTGAATGATGGCAGGGTTCTGGATGCTAAACTGATCGGTCGAGATCCGGAAACAGATGTTGCACTGATACAGGTACAATCAAGGGATCTGCCCTACCTGACCTTCGGAAATTCTGACGAGATGTTGCTAGGCGACTGGGTACTGGCAGTTGGAAATCCCTGGAACATCGGTACCACCGTTACAGCGGGGATCGTAAGTGCTAAGGGCAGAAGCATCGGAATCATCGGCAGTCAGAATGAAGATGCACGTATGCGTGGAAATACCGCCAGAACAAGAACCGCCATCGAATCATTCATACAGACCGACGCGGTGGTCAACCGCGGTAACAGTGGGGGTGCTTTGGTTAACCTTAAAGGAGAACTGATCGGGATCAATACCGCCATCGCTTCTCCCACCGGTGCTTACTCGGGTTATTCATTTGCCATACCTTCTTCCATTGCCAAAAAGGTGGTGGATGATTTAACCGAGTTTGGAAATGTAAAAAGGGCCGCTATGGGGGTTACCATCGTCTCTGTGAATGCTGAGTTTGCGGAGAAGGAAAAACTGAAAGTCAACCAGGGTTCATACATCAGCGATCTGGTGAAGGATGGAAGTGCCGAAAAGGCAGGACTTAAAATTGGTGACGTAGTGGTAGAGATCGAAGGACGTAAAATTGTTTCCAATGCCGATCTGACAGAGAAAATTGGAAGCTACGGACCGGGCGACAAAATCAACCTGCTGGTTAATCGGTCAGGTGACCTCAAAGAATTCAAGGTTACCCTTGAGGAGATGGATCCGAACCGTAGTACCGTTGGGTCGGCTGATTTCTGGGCGTACCTGGGTGCAGACCTTGAAAAACTCAATGCAGATGACCTGAAGAAATACAGGCTCGAGGGCGGCGTGCGTGTCAAAAAACTGCACGAAGGTAAACTAAAACAGGCCGGAGTTCCTGAAGGATACATCATCACCACCATAAACCGATATCCGGTCAACGATGTGCAGGATCTCAAAGAACTGATCGACCGGGTTTCGCAGGGAGTCTTCATTGAAGGATACATGCCCAACGGCCGCTATGAATATTTTACCTTCCGGAAATAGCGTGCAGATTGAATAGTAGGATAGACCTGCAGGTTATACGCCTGCAGGTCTATCTTTTTTTGCCTTTCAACCGAAACATTTCTTGGCTGGCTGACGTTAAACGTCTAACTTTGCGAAAATTTTTGAGAGGGATTTCATATGAGGCAGTTAAAGATTACCAAGTCCATTACCAATCGTGAGAGTGCATCGCTGGATAAGTATTTGCAGGAAATTGGTAAAGAGGAGTTGATTACCGTTGAAGAAGAGGTGGAACTGGCTCAGCGGATCAAGAAGGGAGACCAGAAGGCTTTGGAAAAACTGACCAAAGCCAATCTGCGCTTTGTGGTTTCGGTTGCCAAACAGTACCAGAACCAGGGACTTAGTCTTCCTGACCTGATCAACGAGGGTAACCTGGGCCTGATCAAGGCTGCTGAGAAATTCGACGAAACCAGAGGATTCAAGTTCATTTCATACGCAGTATGGTGGATCCGGCAGTCAATACTCCAGGCGCTGGCCGAACAGTCTCGTATCGTAAGATTGCCGCTGAATCAGGTGGGATCCCTGAACAAAATCAACAAGGCCTATTCAAGGTTTGAACAGGAGCATGAGCGTAAACCATCAGCTGAAGAGCTTGCCACCGAACTTGAAATTCCCGCCGACAAAATATCCGATACCCTCAGGGTTTCAGGTCGCCACATCTCGGTTGATGCCTCCTTTGTTGAGGGTGAAGCCAATTCCCTGCTGGATGTCCTGATCAATGACGATTCTCCCGATGCCGACAACTCCCTCATCAATGAGTCGCTTAGCAAGGAGATTGATCGTGCGCTTTCAACCCTTACCGAGCGAGAGCGTGATATCATTAAGCTCTTTTTCGGGATTGGTTGCCAGGAGATGACGCTTGAGGAGATCGGCGAGAAATTCGGACTTACCCGAGAACGGGTTCGTCAGATTAAGGAGAAAGC
>CAYGOU010000407.1:0-2257 GCA_964351455.1 uncultured Porphyromonadaceae bacterium | reverse complement strand
TCCCCCACCTGATCCTCAAAGAACCCGGCCGGCAGCGTGTAAATGTCGGTTACCTCCCCGTCTCCCGGCGGTTTAAATCCCATTTTAAGATTTTTTAACCTACTCATCTCATCTTCTTTATCTAACTTTCTCCGCCTAAAGTAACACCAAAAAGCCTTTATCGGCTTTAAACCTTAAAAGAACATACCATGAAACGCTTCTTCCCTTTACTGATCGCAGTTTTGTTGATCACTCCAGCAACCACCCTAGCCCAAAAGGATAAAGTGGTGAAAACCATCATCGAACTGGGTACCACCGACAATCGTTCGATGGATCACCTCGACATCCTGAGCAACCGCATCGGCGGGCGGCTCGTTGGGTCGGATGCCTACGAAAATGCCTGCACCTGGGTCGCCCATGAATTCAAATCTTGGGGCATGGAGGTGATCATGGACGAGGTGGGCGAACTGCCGGTAGGCTTCAACCGCGGTCCCTGGTTCGGACGCATGCTCAGCGATGAAGGAATGATCCTTCACTTCGCCACGCCGTCGTATACGGCCGGAACCAAGGGGGTTCAGCGCGGACATGTGATGATGGAGCCCAAAACCCTGGCCGAATTCAACCGGATGAAGGGCAAACTCAAGGGAGCCTGGGTGCTGATCGGCGGCAACAACGATGGATGGCCCATCGATTATTCGGCCCGCGGCGACAGTGCCAGGGCAAAGATCATCGCCAAAAACGACTCCATCATGAGAGCCAACCCGGGCAGCCGCAGGGGTGGATTCATGGGCGGAGCACCGGAGGGCGGTACTCAGCTGGTCGAATCTCCGGCCCTCTTCTACCGCGAAATGGTGGAGGCCGGCATCCTCGGTATCATCCAGTCTTCAACGGTCCCGATAAGGGTTCTCTACGATCGCAGAAATGTCAACGACATGACCTGGGAAACCCTGCCCGTCATTCCCGATATCAAGCTTAACGAACACCAGTACAAGGTGATCGAGCAGATGGTGAAGGAACGCCGCTATTTTCAGCTTGAGTTCGACATCCGCAACCATTTCAAAATGGGACCGGTTAAATACCACAACGTCATTGGCGTCATCAAGGGCACCAAATACCCTGATGAGTATGTGATGATCGGCGGTCATCTCGATGCTTTCGACGTGGCTACCGGCGGAGTCGATGACGGATCGGGCGTGACCCCGCACATGGAGGCCGCCCGGCTCATCATGGCAGCCGGCGGAAAACCAAAGCGGAGCATCCTGGTCTGCGCCTGGGCCGCTGAAGAGTTCGGACTACTGGGCTCGAAACACTGGGTTGAGTCAAACATGGACAAACTGGGTAAAATATCCAACTATTTCAACCGCGATGGCGGTCCCACCGTAGCCACCAGCCTTACCGTTCCCGAGGCCATGTACCAGGATTTCGAGGCCGTTTGCGAACCCCTGAACAGCATCAACCCCGACTTCCCGTTTACCCTCAATAAGGCCACTCCCCGACCCCGGCCGAGAAGCGCAGGTGGCTCTGACCATGCCTATTTTGCATTGAATGGAGTACCCACCATCCAGTTCGGCACCGCCGATCCCAAAGGGTATGACTTCAATTACGGCGAAATATGGCATACAGAACGCGACACCTACAACATGTCGATTCCGGAGTACCAGGAGCACACCGCTGTCGTAACGGCCGTGGTGGTATGGGGACTGGCCAATCTTGATCACCAGCTTTCAAGAAAGGGCATGTATCTCGATGAATAACCCCTGATGGTACCCCACCTCCTGCTGACCACGCTGATAGCCCTGGCGGTTCTGACCATCACCCTCATCATCGAGGCCCTCATACACCGCCAACGGCTCAGTCGTATTCAAATCAGGATTTCGGTTACTGGCACCCGCGGAAAAACAACCACCGTAAGACTTCTCGCCTCCGTAATGCGCGAAGCCGGATACCGGGTGCTTGCCAAAACAACCGGCAGCGAAGCCAGGTTCATCCTGCCCGATGGTTCTGAGGAGCCCGTCAAACGAAGGGGCCGGCCTAACATCATCGAACAGAAAAAGGTGATCAGAAAGGCACTTGCTCTTGACTGTGAAGCGGTGGTTGTCGAAATCATGAGCATTCAGCCAGAAAACCACCGAACCGAAACACGGCACCTCATCCGGCCAACAATGACCCTGATCACCAACCTCCGGGCAGATCACCTCGATGCTGCGGGTCCAACCCTCAGCGACCAGGAAAAGCTCTACAAAAACGACATCCTCGCCGGAGCCATAAACCTCTACGG
>CAYGOU010000406.1:0-2275 GCA_964351455.1 uncultured Porphyromonadaceae bacterium | reverse complement strand
CCTCGTTGAATTTACAATTAATAAGCTTCATCCCGTCAAAGAAACTTTGAAAGTCGCCCCCCGACTCACCCGCTTTCAATGCACGGTCGAAATTTTCCCGCACATCGATAAACTCAATCATAAGTTTTTCATTCGCCGATTCAATAACGCGCTGAAAATCCCGTGCGGTCCGTCTTTTATAATTGTCGAATTCCGCCATAAGACGAAGGTGACGGTCGCGGGCATTTTCAAGCTGTTCCTTAACATCTTCCAATGTCTCGGTACTCTTCCCTTGATCTGCCAGTATGTCTTGCTCCTGAGGCATCGGTTCAAAAACCTCCTCCTGAGCAGATGGCTCCTGGCTCTCGGGCATCTCCGAAGATTCCATTTTTTCTTCTGAATTCATAATGAACCTCTCTTCCTTAAGTACAAGCTAATTCTGATACTGTCACCCCAGATGATTTGTAAGAGCGGTTCAATAGGTAGCATTTAATTCTGACCCCAGTTATTTCCATCGCCCAAACTCTGTGTAACTGGTTAGCAGGGGTTTCAGAAACAAATGAGTTTTCAAACCAAGCTCTGTAAAATAAATGCCGCAAAACACGGTTCAGGAATATAATTCACGCAGAAGCCGCGCTGTATAGGTGACCGTTGAGACCAGATAAGGATAAGGCATTCTCTTTGGTCCAATCACCCCCAGACTCCCGGTCAAATTTCCAACCTGGTAGGCGGATTTTATGATACTGAATGAATGGAGCTGATTTCCCTGATTCTCCTCACCAATAGAGATGACGATACCTGACTGTCCAGTTTGCTCGGGAGGATCGAAAAGATGCATCAGCAACGTCTTTTCCTCCAGAATCTCAATAAGTGCGCAAATACGTTCCCGGCTGAAAAATTCCGGTTGGAGCATGACATTTGTCTGCCCGTCGGCATACACATTTTCATTCTCCTTGTGCTCCACAAGCCGCTTAAGGGATGGCACCAAAAGCCGAACAATCCCCAGCTCAATCTCCTCGATATCAGAAAGTACCTGCAGCTCACTCTCATCGATTTCACTCAATGTCATTCCGGAGAACCTGGAGGTGAGGACTCTGCAGGCCAACTCAAGCCGGTCCTGAGGGATCACCGTCTGCAATTCAACTACCATGGTTTTCACGAAGCCGGAATCGATGGCCACATTCATGAGATAACGGCCAGAATTGATAGAAAAAATGTGTACTTGACGGAAAATTCCTTTTTTTAGCCTGGGGGCAAGAATTACACCAAGCTGATTTGTAGCCCTGCTCAGAGCTCTTGAGGCCGCTTCCATCAGAAGATGAAGATCTGTTTGATCAATGGCAGTTAGGGAAGTACGAATCTGAGCCTTAGTCTGCTCGGGGAGCTCGATAAAACACATCATGCAATCTACATAGTAGCGATATCCCTTATCAGTGGGGATTCTACCTGCGGACGTGTGGGGCTGAGCAATATATCCCCCTTCCTCAAGATCGCCCATTACGTTGCGTATGGAGGCTGGGGAGAGATCGAAGCCGCTCTGTTTTGAGAGATAACGGGAGCTTGTTGGAGCGGCGCTGAGGATATAATTGCGCACTATTGCCTCAAGCACCTTCTGTTCACGCTCTGAAAGTTTTTCCGGTTCCATACACTCCGGCACCGTACACATAAATTTTAGATTAGTGGTGCCATGGGATAACTCTCCCATGACACCTTAAAACACACACGGAGACAGATAGTACGAAAGAGACTGATGCTTATTACATCATGTCCATACCACCCATACCACCCATTCCACCCATTCCGCCCATACCACCCATTCCGCCGCCGGGTAAATCCTTCTTCTCTTCGGCTTTCTCAGAAATGATGCACTCAGTTGTAAGGACAAGACTTGCAATAGAGGCCGCATTCTCAAGAGCAGTGCGGGTCACCTTTGTAGGATCGATAACACCGGCCTCGATAAGGTCTTCGTACTTGTTTGAATAGGCATTGAAACCGTAAGCGCCTTTTCCATTCTTCACCTCGTTACACACCACGGAAGACTCCATACCGGCATTGGACACGATCATACGCAGGGGCTCTTCACAAGCACGACGAATGATATCCACACCGATCTTCTCATCACCCTCAAGCTTAAGGCTATCAAGAGCAGACGCTGCGCGAATAAGAGCAACACCGCCTCCAGGAACAATTCCCTCCTCAACTGCCGCACGGGTGGCATGAAGTGCATCCTCAACACGGGCCTTCTTTTCCTTCATTTCCGACTCGGTGGCAGCACCGATGTTGATAACCGCAACAC
>CAYGOU010000405.1:0-2281 GCA_964351455.1 uncultured Porphyromonadaceae bacterium | reverse complement strand
AAACATGAGGAGCATGAGGAAGCGATGAGATTCTTTCGATCAACATGGTTACAGAGAATCTTGCCCTTTCTATTGCTGGTCTTGCTGGGTGCCAGTTCCTTTGGTTTCATTACGCCACAGGGGGATAGAAAACACGATCTCTTCATTCATTCCCCGCAATTCCTTCCTGAACTTTTCGGCTCTCTCCAGAAACATGAGATCCCATATAGTCTTGATGTCACAAAACCCAAGACCATAAGAATTATCACGAGGATCGTGTCAGAAATTTACTGTCTCGAAACATCCCGTGATCCTTTTTCAATCACCTTTCTTCCCAACCCCAATCGTGGTCCACCCCGTTTCCATGCTATTCTGTAGCAACCTCTCGACAATGCGGTAGTAAGGCTCCCGGAAATTTCCCTTCCCACCTTAAAAACCAGGGTTAGTGGGTTTCATGTTTGTACTGGGATGGGAATTTGCCGGAGTGTCTCCATTTTATTCATACATGCAAACAAATGATCATAGGAGTCCATCATGAATAGCCTCTTCAAATCACTACAAATTTTCTATGTGTTCACTTTATTGGTATTGCCATTGGCCGGATGTGAAAACGCTCCCTGGGATGCCGGGATGGTTTTGGTTCTGAAGGTCGACACCCCGATAGATGGTTCCACCGTCAATACACCCACGGTCACGGTCAGCGGTCGCGTGTCTGGTACCGAAGTTCACAATGCAAAGGTGACCGTTAACACTGTTGATGCGGTAGTCAAGGACGGCAAATATTCGACTGATATCACATTGACCGAGGGCAAGAATGTCATCAATGTGGCTGCCATTGGGGGGCAAGCCAAACCTACGCAGCAACTGACTGTCACCTATCAAAAGTAGACAGGCACGTTTGACCCGCTAAAGAGACGATGTTTCAAGAAACGAACAGGCGGTGAATATCATGGATCTTTCTTGGTCTCAGATAGGGAGTTTGCTGGTGTTCATCATTGGGTGTGCCGTCGTTGGAAGAGCTTTGATCCCAGAAGAGCTTTGAACATAGAACAAGGTGAAAGTGACATGAACATTTCACCGGGAAAGGAAACTATAATGAACTGGATGTTTTGGAAAAAAGATGGTCAGACAAGAAAATTGCCGGGGCCAAAGGAAATCCCCCAACCGATAGGCAGCTATCTGGTTACAAAGGAAGGCATGTCATCTGATGTGGTCTGGAAGTTGATGGCAGTGGTCAGTCCCCGTTTGAATGAGAAATACGTCGTCGATGTTCGCGTGTACGACAGCAGCAAAACGAAACAGGGTGGTTTCAAGGTGGAAAACTATCACTCCTTCGATGATCATCCTGACCTCGTGATTTTCGATGGCTGGTACAGCAAAGATACCAAATCCGTTGGCAAAAGAAAATAGTAGCCGCACCGGACCTGGGGAATTACGACTAGCCCTTTCTAAAACCGCCCTCCCACACTCTGGGGAAACCGGGTCGGAGGGCGGCCCCTCCTTATGGTTCAAGCAATGGGAAGCACGCCGCAACCCACATAGAGATTGGCGAGCGTGTCGGTTATGACGGCCGCTGCGGACTCCCTGAACTTCTCCGACAGCGCTCTGCTCAACCGCGTACTGGACGAGGAGAGGCCGGAGAACTTTGTCCGCCGCCTTCCGGAAGAGAACTTTTCTGGATCGTAAAGCAAGCGGATACCTATACGGGATGAAAAAAAATCTACTTTCGTATAAGGTAATCCACGATCTGTCGAGACAAAGGAAAACTCTGCCCCAATATGTGTCCGCGACAATAAGGATTGACCAAGCACTGTTCTATTGTAATGATTTATTTGTTCATTCTTCTGATGTCCTTGCCTGCACTCACTTCCCAAGCCGGTTTTGTTTTATGTAGGTCTCGACATCGAACTTCGACCGACAACCGCCGTAACTCATATAACGAACCTTTCCGAAGATCTTGCGTTCAAACCAGGCCCGGTCATGCACCGCCCCGATTGACCAGGCAATCCCGGCATATCCATTCGGGTCCCTACCGTCCAACTCATATTTGTCATTGAGGTGAATCGCTGATTCCACGGCCTCTTCGGGGGATTTCGTCCACTCCAGTATTTTCTTGCACCAATACATCCTCATGTATCCGTGCATCTTGCCTTTGCGGACCATTTCCCCTTGTGCCGCGTTCCAGAGGGGATCGTGAGTGACAGCCTCTTCAAACTGTGAAATGGGATAGGCATATTCCCGTTTATCGCCGCGGTGCTTGTTGAGTGACTCCTGAGCCCAGCGGGGAAATCCCTCAAAGCGG
>CAYGOU010000404.1:253-2281 GCA_964351455.1 uncultured Porphyromonadaceae bacterium | reverse complement strand
ATCCTGAAGAGGGTGGTTTTACCGGCGCCATTCGGACCGATGACTCCCACGATGCCACCCGGGGGCAGAGCAAACTCCAGATCGTCAAAAAGCAGTTTTTCTCCGAAGGCTTTGGTTACCCGATGCGCCTCGATCACCTTATTGCCGAGTCTGGGGCCATTGGGAATGAATATTTCGAGTCTGAGCTCCTTCTCTTTGGTATCCTCATTGAGCATTCGTTCATAGGCACCCAGTCGGGCCTTTGACTTGGCGTGCCGGGCCCTGGGTGCCATGCGCACCCACTCGAGTTCGCGCTCGAGGGTTTTCCGTCGACGGCTCTCCGTTTTCTCTTCCATTTCGAGCCGTTTGGTTTTTTGCTCCAGCCAGCTTGAGTAGTTTCCTTTCCAGGGAATTCCTTCACCGCGGTCGAGTTCAAGGATCCATCCGGCCACGTTATCAAGGAAATAGCGGTCGTGGGTAACGGCGATGACCGTTCCCTTGTAGTGCTGCAAATGCTGTTCGAGCCATTGTACCGATTCGGCATCGAGGTGGTTGGTGGGTTCATCGAGCAGGAGGATATCGGGTTCGCGCAGCAATAAACGGCAAAGGGCGACCCTGCGGCGTTCACCTCCCGAGAGGTTTCTGACCGGGGTATCCGGTTCAGGACAGCGGAGTGCATCCATGGCACGCCCGAGTTTCATATCCAGCTCCCAGCCGTTGTTGTGCTCAATCTGGTCACTCAACTCACCCTGCCTGACCATCAGGCGGTTCATCTCATCATCATCCAGGGGCTCCATGAAGCGATTGTTGACCGCCTCATATTCGGCAAGCAGGTCAACCACCTCTTTCACCCCCTCCTTCACCACCTCTATGACGCTCCTCGAATCATCCAGGTAAGGCTCTTGTTCAAGCATTCCGACTGAATAGCCCGGAGAAAAGACCACCTCACCCTGAAAGGATTTATCCATCCCGGCAATAATCTTCAGCAGGGTTGATTTTCCGGATCCGTTGAGACCGATGATCCCGATCTTGGCACCATAAAAAAACGAGAGGTATATATCCTTGAGAATCTGTCGGTTTGGGGGCACCACCTTTCCGACCCCCACCATCGAGAATATGATTTTTTCGTCAGCCATGATAAATAAGACTTAAAGGGTTTCAGTTCATGGGACAGCAACCGCAGCCGCCCGACGGGGCTGAGGGACAGGAGAAGTCATTGGAGGAGTCAGCCTTGCGGGGCTTTGGGGAGCGGTGCTCACCGCATTCGGCGCCGCATTCAGGACAGGGGGCAATCACTTTGGCGCAGGGACCATAAATGGGATCATGGTACTCCTTTCGGGTTCCTTCCGATTCAAAGTCAACGTGACAGGCGAGGCATCTGAATTTCATGACAGTTTTTCGTTTTTCTTTTGAGCCTTCAAAAATAATCCATTTCCTGATTTCTTCGGGATCACGAAATCGATCAGCATCAGGATGAGCATGGGAGGATGGATGAAAAGGGCATAAACAAAACCCAGCAAGACAGCAAAAGCGGGAGGCAAACGCTGCATTGAATAGAGGAATAGGGAGATGATTTCATAGGCCAGCCGGCCAGCCGATCCATACGAATAACCCTTACCGGCAATCTCAAAACCGGCATTCGCAAGCAATTCACCCAAACCCTTTTCAGTGTATAAGTTGTTGATTTTATTAACCTTATCATAATCCACCTCACCGTACGCTTCAGCACGAATCTTTGCATAACCCGGGATAACCCGCCTGGGCACCAGTGGAACATAGAGCAGGAGCGCCCCCCCCTCGCGAAGCGCCGCTCCAAAATCCTTCAGAACAGAAAGATCATCCTCAAGGTATGACAACACAGAGAAGCAGCAGATGATGTCGGCGGCGGGCAGGGGAACTGTCCCGAGCCGGCCCGGGATCAGCTCAACGTTGCGGATATTGCTGGCTGCCAGGTACCGATTGAGCACCAGGAGACTGGTTTCTCCCGCATCCACACCCCAGAATCGTGCATCCGGGTGCTTTCGGGCCGCCGGTGCCAGGAACTGTCCC
>CAYGOU010000404.1:0-243 GCA_964351455.1 uncultured Porphyromonadaceae bacterium | reverse complement strand
GCGGCGAAGTTCGCGCCGGATGATCCAGGTTCGCGAATGGAGGAGGCGGTTGAGCAGAAACTCCAGTTTCAGCAAGCGCGGGCAGCGATGCACGACCGGCGGGTACTGGTGGCGGTTGATGAGGGTTGAGAGGCGGGGCATGGAGAGGTTGCTGGTTGCTGGTTACTGGTTACTGGTTACTGGTTGCTGGTTACTGGTTGCAGGTTGCTGGTTGCTGGTTACTGGTTTGGTCGCCTTTACCAC
>CAYGOU010000403.1:0-2295 GCA_964351455.1 uncultured Porphyromonadaceae bacterium | reverse complement strand
GTTTAGCTTCAATTCGGAGATGTTTCTGACCAGCATCTCAGGAATGTAGGCTCCGCCAAATTCGCCATAATTGCCCGAATCATCGGGTTGATAACGTTCTCGATTCATTGCTTGTATCGTGAGATAAATTGTTTCAGAGTATGTGCATCCTTGAGTCCCGGAGCCAATTCAAAGCGGCTGTTCAGGTCAACGCCTGCCATCGCCGGATGCTCAGGAAATTCATAAGTCCCGGGAGAAATCCCTCCGCTGAGCAGAAAGGGGGTGCTGCCCTCATACCGATGAACCAGGTTCCAGTCAAACTTCACCCCTGATCCGCCGTGACCGGGTGCTGCAGTATCGAAAAGAAGGTAATCTGCAACTCCTTCATAATCCTTTAAGGAGGAGAAGCTGAATTCAGGATGCAGGCCAAAGGCTTTGATCACCAGGTAGTCCCTTCTCTTCCAAACCGAACAGAAATCGGGGGATTCATCACCGTGGAACTGCAGTCCGTCGAGTCTGATCTCGTCGCAAACGCGATCCACCTCTTCAATTTCTGCATTCACAAACACTCCGATTTTCTTAACTCCCGAAGTCTCATCTTCAGTGAGATTCAGCCGGCCGGGATCGGCCAGAAACCGCGGTGAGCCCGCATAAAATATGAACCCGATCCAGTCGGCACCGGATTGAATGACCTCCAGGATGTTTTCGTGGCGGGTCAAACCGCACACCTTGACAATCGGTTTTTTGTTCATGGCGTCGAATCGATCTGCAGGATGAAATCGTGGCAGGCTTTGGCCGGATCGGCTTCGCGCATGAAGGATTCCCCGATCAGAAATCCCCGGTATCCGGCCCGCCTCAGCATCCTTACCTCTGATGGGGTGTTGATTCCGCTTTCGGCGATGGCGGTTATCCCTTCAGGCAGAAAACTGAACAACTCAAGGGATGTCTCAAGCGATACGCTGAAGGATTTCAGATTGCGGTTGTTGACTCCCACCAGTGAAATCTGATCGTTCAGGTGTTCAAGTTCGATGCGGTCGTGGATTTCGAGAAGGGTCTCCATACCGAGGGAGCGCGCCAGGGTGGCCAGTTCAAGGGTCGATTGCGGGGTCAGGATCGAGGCGATCAGCAGGATCACATCGGCGCCCATCGATTTTGATTCGATCACCTGGTAGGGATCGATGATGAAATCCTTTCTGAGGATCGGCACTGCACAGAGCGGCCTTGCCTTCTCAAGATCTGCGGTGGATCCTCCGAAAGAGGGCCCATCGGTGAGAATTGAAAGGGCGGCGGCACCGGCTCTGACATAACCCGGACCTACCTTCTCTGGCTTTGCCGTTGGGTTGATCTCTCCTTTCGAGGGCGACTTGCGCTTGAATTCTGCAATGATGCCTCCGCCGGGTCTCTTCAGCAGTTCTGCCGAAAGCGAATGGCATGGCTGTGCGAAGAGGGGACTCTTTTCAAGCCTGGCCAACGGCACCAACTTCCTGCGGAGGGCAACCTCCTTCACTTTGTAATCGGCGATATGCTGCAGGATGTTCATGGCTGCTGGTTCATCCGGATCAGGGTTTCAAATGCATCCAGCGCTTTTCCAGATTCAAGGGATTCACGCGCTCTTTCAAGGCATTGATTCAGAGGCTCCTCCGGATGCAGGATCTGCAGGGCCAGCATGGCATTTGCCAGCACCACCTGCTGCTGGGCCCTGGTGCCCTGGCCGTTCAGGATACGCTTGAACAGGATTCCGCTCTCTTCGATGGTTTCACCCCCGGCGAGATCTGCCGCTGAAACCCGGGTGAGTCCGATCTCTTCAGGATGGAGGATCTGCTCACCCTGCCTCGAAACCAGTTTAAAGGGACCGGTGAGGGATACCTCATCGTAACCATCAAGGCTGTGAACGATGGTGTAGCGGATGTCAAGATCCTGATAAAGATAATTGTACATGCGGGCCAGCTCGAGGCTGAAAACCCCGATGAGCTGGTTTTTCGGTCCGGATGGGTTGATCATCGGTCCTAGGATGTTGAAAAAGGTTTTCAGTCCCAGTTGTCTTCTCACCGGTGCGATGTTTTTCATGGCCGGATTGAAGAGGGGTGCATGCAGAAAGCAGATACCTGCCTGATCCAGTTCATTGCGCAGTTTCGATTCATCGTTTGAGAACCGGTATCCGAAATGTTCAAGGATGTTAGAAGAGCCACATGAGGAGGATACCCCGTAGTTGCCGTGCTTGGCCACCTTCGCTCCGGCGCCGGCCACCACAAAAGCGGTCAGGGTGGAGATGTTGAAGGTGTTTTTGCCGTCGCCTCCGGTGCCCACGATATCGAT
>CAYGOU010000402.1:0-2296 GCA_964351455.1 uncultured Porphyromonadaceae bacterium | reverse complement strand
AGCCCGGTCGTGCCAGTGAACCCTTTCGGCATCTTTCAGAAATTTCCGGGACGTTCGGGCATGGTTCATATTGATGATGCGTTCAGAATTTCTGCTGCGTGTATGACTTTAACTGGATATTGCTCGCGCCTGATGATGGCCTCCATATGCATGAGGCATGAGTAATCCGCCCCGGTAATATACTCCGCTCCGGCAGCTAAGTGATCACGGATGCGGTCGTTACCCATGAATACCGACAACTCAGGCTCATTGACCGAAAAGGTGCCTCCAAATCCGCAACACTCATCCTCTCGGCTGAGATGTACGATTTCAATCCCCTTAACCCCGGACAGCAGGTTGTGAATTTTTGAAAACGGTTTGGATCTTAATTCACTGGGACTGCCCAGGTGCAGCATCCTGTGCCCATGGCATGAATGGTGAATGCCAACCCGGTGAGGAAACGATGAATTCTGATCTCTGATTGGCATTACATCATGAAGAAACTCACATATTTCAAAAATATGTGAAGAGAGATGATCAAAACCGGGCTCCCCCGCCAGATAGGCAGGGTACTGCTCCTTAACCATTACCACACAACTGGCCGAGGGTGAGACTACATAGTCGTAATCCCTGAATAACTTAAGAAAGCGGTGAGCAAGCCTCCTGACATCCTTCTCACAACCCGTATTGGCCATCGGTTGGCCGCAACAGGTCTGCTCACGCGGATAGTCCACATGATGTCCGCCACTCTTCAATAGTTCCCAGGTGGCTATACCAGCCTGTGGATAAAGCAAATCGATAAAACAGGGAATGAATAGTCCGATTTTCATGAAGGGTGATGATCTTGACAGGATCATCGAATAAAGGTAGTCAGTTTTTCCTCTCCCGTGTCCTCAAAATCCCTGCAGAAGCTTATTTTTGGAAATCTTTAAATCGAAATGAAAAAGGTTCAGGGAGATGAATTGCTCTTTATGGAGATCCTGCTTGACAAGGTCCCCATGATGGCAGCCATTGTTGACCTTGACGAAAGGTACCTCTTTGTCAATCAACAATATGCAGACTTTCACCAACACGATAAGGAATACTTCAAAGGGAGGAAGCTTCAGGAGATCCTCCCTGAATCAACCTATCATCGCGTACAGTTCCCGATTGAGCAGGTAAAAAAAGGAGAGAGCACCACCTTCGAAAACAACATCCGTTCAGCAGGTGATGTGGTCGACACCTTTAAGGTGACCTATGAGCCTGTTTTTAACGACCAGGGTAAGGTGATCGCCTTCACCGCATTGATGAGCAACATTACCCTTCAGAAAGCAGCGGAGAATGAACTGATCCAATCGGTCGAATTTGTTGAAAAACTGCTCGAGGTGGCACCCATCGGGATTACCCTTCTCGACTCAAATGGCACCATAACATTTGAGAATCCCGCCATGCGTAAAATGATGGGGGTTCCTGATCATCTTCAATCCCCGGTTATCGGTAAAAGGATAGATGAGATCAAGCCTATCATCGAATCGGGGGCGCTTGGTTTTTTCCAGAGCCTTTTAAAGGGTGGCACCGTAAAGAACACCAGGGTTGACTTCACCAGCCTGTACGGGCGAAAAGCAATTCTGGAGGTATTCGCTTCAGCGGTCTATGATCGTTACAACCGCCTGAATGGTGGCATTCTCCTTGCAGTGGATATCAGCCAGCGCCAGGAGATGGAGGAGAAGCTCAGGGCCAGTGAGGAGCGTTTCAAAAAGGCCTTCATGCTCAATCCTGATGCCATAAACATCAACCGGATGGTGGACGGGATGTTTATTGATGTGAACGAGGGATTCACCAGAATTACCGGGTACACTCACAAGGATGTGGTGGGCAGAACATCGCTGGAGCTAAACATATGGACCGATCCGGCTGACCGCGAAAGAATGATCAAAAGACTCAGAAGGTACGGCAGGATACACAACTTCAAGGCTCCTTTCAGAACCAAAAGCGGTGAGATCATTCAGGGATTGCTCTCTGCAGCCATCGTTAACATCGACGGCACCCCGCACATTCTTTCAATCACCCGGCAAATCGACTGAAGCCGGAGGTCAGGTCAGTAAGCCGCCTGCCTTAACCGATCTCCCGGCGTTTTTTGTCTTTGCCTCCTCGCTCCGAAATGATTTCAGCCTCAACCCATCCTTTCGGCTGCTTCGATTTTACAAGGTACCGGTAGGTTTTCCGCTCATTTGAGTTGACCCACAGTTTTATCTCCTTTCCCGAACCTGGCAGGATCTGAGATCCGCCACCCAGCCTTCCTCCAGATGTAAGGCTCAGACCGTTAATGGGATCCATC
>CAYGOU010000401.1:0-2308 GCA_964351455.1 uncultured Porphyromonadaceae bacterium | reverse complement strand
CGGGTTCAAAAAGATGGGTGGCCGAGATGCCGGCATAGAAGTCCTCTGTGTTGTAAAACATTCCCAGGGCCATGTCAAAAACCATCGATGACTCGGCCTGGTCGGGAATGGCGGGGTCCTGGGTGGCGGGCAGGTGAATGTCGCTGTCGGGGATCGACCACTTGCCATCGATCGCTTTGCTGAGCAATCCCCCGCTGAGGCCGATACCCAGTTTACCGCTTCCCACATCGAGCCTGAGTGCATAATTGAGGTTGATGGCCATATTCTTTTCAAAGCCGAGCTGGTCATCCATGAAGCTGATACCCGCACCGCTTTGCAGTCCGAAGGGTTTAACCGGCATGTGCACGCCTGCCATGGTGGTTTTGGGGTTGCCTTCGAATCCCATCCACTGCTGGCGGTTCACAAGCGATGCACTCAGCATGCCCTGGCTGCCGGCAAATCCGGGATTGATCGCCAGCTGATTGAACATGTTCATGCTGAACTGGGGATCCTGCTGGGCAAATCCGATTGCTCCTGAAACAGTCAGGATCAGCACCACGATAGAAGCTCTGAAAACTCGCCAGATCATAGTAAAATTCAAGACAGTAAAATAAGTGAAAATAATCATACCTGACAACAGCAATAACGGGTCAGGATGACCTTAAAGTATGGCTCTTTTAATGAATCCGGTATTGCGAATCAGAGCAGTCGCTGGTAGTTCTTCCACCATCTGTCAGGTATCTCGCCGTCACAGGCCACCTGATAATCACGCGGGGAGCAGGCAACGTAGAGTGAACGGGGGTACTGGGTGTCGGGGTAAGGAACCTCCATCCACCAGCGGTTTGATGCCGGACTTTTGTAGAAGCAGAGGTCGTGTCCGGCCTTGGGCAGGGTGACGATGTATTTCTGGTATTCACGGATGTCGGTAAAGGGGTAGTCGTTGCGCCGCTGGGTAAATCCCTGCAGAAAGTGCCAGATGACCTGGGCCGCCAGCGCTGCAGTCTGTCCGAGGTGGTCATGCTCTGCAACATAGTCGAGCAGGGCAAAAACCGACAACTTGTCGCTCAGTCCTGCATACCTGCTGATCTGACAAATCTCCTCTGCGGTAAATCCGTTGGGTGAGGGAAATCCGACTCCGGGTGCTTCAGGTTGCCTCACGCTGCTCATCGAGCAGGCAAAAAGATCGGTATTCCTGAAAACCGGTTCTGTCTCTCTGAGATCCTCGCGGAGGTTCCCCAGCCGGTAGTGGTCAAACCAAAGCTGATCGAGAAGTTCGGGGGCTGAGGGATTACACAGGTACGACTGGTATCCGAGGTGCACAAAATCGAACAGCAGGGTTTCGGGATCCGAAACGATGGGGTTCAGGTAATGACTCAGCAGGTAATGATCGTCGGGCATGAGATCGATACGGCTGTCGGCCACGGTCAGGTTGACCGGGTGCTCGAGTTGCTGCACACCGTGAAACACCGGAAGCACCTGTCGGGTTGAGTCGCCGATCAGGATCACTTTTTTTTTCATTTTCCCCAGTCCTGCAACTACATCGGTGATTCCGATGAAGGTGTCTTCAGGGGTTTTGCCAGGCCTGAGGTTACCAAGGTCGGCCATCTTGACCTCACCCAGATGGAAGCTCAGTCCGTATAGGTGACGGCGAATGTCATCCGCACTTCCCTTGCGTCCGATGCCCACCAGCACCACGTCGGCATCGCGGAACCTGAAGTTTCGTGACTTCGGCCGGTAAATATGGGTTTTTGACAACAAGGGCTGCAGGATCCGATCGTCGGTCTGGATCTCTTTCAGGTCAACCGGGTCAAAGTAGTGCAGAAGGTCGGCATCCGGCTGCATGGGCTATTTCTTCTTTTTGTCGGGCGACTTATCGATGATGGTGCGGCACTCATCCAGGGTGAGCGCAGCAGGATCCTTTCCCCGGGGAATTTTGTAGTTCTTTTTCTCAAACGAGATGTAGGGTCCGAATCTTCCGTTGAGAACCATGAGCCCTGGTGCCTCTTCAAAGCTCAGAATGACCTTGTTTTTGTCGGCCTCACGCTTTTCAAGTATCAGCTCAATGGCGCGGTCAAGTTGGATTTCCATCGGATCATCGACACCCTTCCTGAGCGAGTAAAATGCGCTTTTATGTCTGACATACGGACCGAAGCGACCCACCCCGACCGTAATGGTTTCATCTTCGAATTCACCCAGTTGCCTGGGAAGGTCAAATAGTTTAAGAGCCTCTTCAAGGGTGATGGTTTCAAGCATCTGTCCCTTTGCCAGCCTCGCAAACCGGGGTTTCTGGTCCTGCTGGGTCTCTCCGATCTGTGCCATAGGACCGTAC
>CAYGOU010000400.1:0-2328 GCA_964351455.1 uncultured Porphyromonadaceae bacterium | reverse complement strand
GAGGAGAAGCCTATATCCGGATCCAAAAGAAAATCAGGCAGGTTGAAAAAGATCTGGCTGCAGCAAGGGGAGCCTCGGTTCCTGTTGACGACATGGAAAAGTTCGATCACAAAGCCGCCCAAGTTAAGGCCTATGGAGAGATTTACAAGCAAACCCTTCGCGATATAGCCGAATCTGAAAAGGAGTTGGAGGACGATCTGGAGGAAATGATGAAAGAGAACCTCCGTCAGCTGACCGAGGAAAGTAATATGTTTGAATTGAGTCATGCCGACCGACGATCCCTGGCCGAGTACAATTATTGGCTGCAATCCACCTATGACGGTCAGCGTGAAATGCTACGTCAGCAATTGGAAAGCAACGAGATTGCCTACCAGGAATACCTCGATAAGATCAAAACCCTTGATCAGGAAGCGGCACGCACCAAAATCGAACATGCCGAAGTCTGGGCCGATGCTATTATATCGCTCACGGATTCCGTTTCAAAATTCTATGAATCTGCCAAGAACCGGGAACTGAAAGCAGCCGGAAACGATGCCAAAAAGAAAGAGGCGATCGAGCGGAAATACGCCCGGCGCCAGAAAGCCTTTGCCACCACCCAGACCATTATTGAAGGGATCGTTGAAATTGCCAAAATCAACGCCAATGCCGGGGTCAATGCCGATCTGACCCAGACTCTCCGGGCACTTCTGACTGCAGCAGCAGTTGCCCGGACGGCTGCCAATGTGGCCATTATCCAAAGCCAGCAGTTTGCAAAAGGTAGGTATCCGGTCCGGGGTGCTATGGATGGACGGCTTTACCAAGCTGCTTTTGTCGGCCCCGTCCGGACTGGTATCTATAATAAACCCTCCCTGGGACTCTTTTCTGAAACCGAACCCGAGATGGTCATTGACGGGCGCACCACCCGGAATATCATGACGAACTTCCCGGAGATACTGGATGCCATACAAAGGGCCCGGGTTCCACAATATGCCTCCGGTAAATACCCATCATCCATTTCCGAAACTCAATCCCCTGAATCCGCCCTGGACAATAGCCAGCTGATCGGACTGTTTCAGGCCACTATCCGGACGCTTCAACAGGTCGAAGAATCCCATCGCCAACCGGCTGTGGTTGATTTCATTTCGTTTCTGAGCAGGCAGAAGGAATACGACCAGATCCAAAGTAAGGTAACCATGCGGTAAACTGTCCTTTCCACACCCTTCTGATCGGGATACTTTCGGATCAATAACCGAAAGAAAGCATGAACGATACAGGTTGGATTGAGATGGTTCTGGCCATAGCAGGAGGATTGATTCTTATCCTACTGGCAATCATCGGCTGGTGGATCCAGAAGTGGATTCGTTCAACGGATAAGCTCACCACCGCCATCGGGGAACTCCGAATTGACCTGGCCACTTCAAGAAATGATCTGGCCAATATTCAGTCCAGGTTTCTGGCCCGGGAAAATCTGGTCGATGACCGGCTCAACAAACACTCAGTGATGATCCATCAGCATGAAACCGAAATTGCCATTCTCAAAAACCGCAAGCATGAAACTCAGTAAGAACTTCTGGCTTGTGGAATTCATCCCTCCGGAGATCTATGAAATGTCTCTGAGGAATTCCACGCTGTTCATTGATCAGCGCCTGGTCAGACTGGTCCAGTTCATCCGGGACCGGTACAACAAATCGGTGACCATCAATAACTGGTCAGATGGCGGCACCTACATCAACTCAGGATACAGGTCTCCTCTTTGTGAGATTGGAGCTCACTTCTCCCAGCACAAATTTGGCAGGGCAGCTGACCTGAAGATAGAAGGAGTATCTCCCGAAGAAGCCCGCAGGGATATCACTGCTAACTGGAGCCTATTTAAAGAGAAAACGGCTCTGACCACAATCGAGGGCAAAACCCCAACCTGGCTTCATGTGGATATCCGGTTCACCAATATGGAACACCTGCTTATTGTAAACCCTTAAAACATAAACTCATGGAAGGCATTGAAAACATTAAGAAAGTGATTGGTTTTGGTCTGGAAGTAGCTGCAGACGTGGTAAAAGCCGGCAGCGATGGAAAGATCGACTGGAAAGATGGTTACCTGATCATCGATGACATCCCGAAGATCCCGTCACTGATCAAGGCAGTTCCCCGGCTGAAGGCGGAATTCATGGATCTGTCCACTGTGGAGAAGGAAGAGATTCTGGAATTTGTCAGGCATAAGGCCGTTTGCAAAAGCGAAGAAGCTCATGGAATCCTGGAGTTTGCCTTCCAGATAGTCTTTGACATTGCGATGCTGATCGATCATGTTACTGATCTGGCCGGGCATTTGAAATCATTGAAAGCTGCTTGAGA
>CAYGOU010000399.1:0-2338 GCA_964351455.1 uncultured Porphyromonadaceae bacterium | reverse complement strand
ACAGCATGCTGAGAGAGATGCCCGGGAAAAGGGAAACCAGCCCGAAGGGATGAAAAAAACCCGGTGAATTACCTGCAAGCAGAAAAGATATCAAAATCATACAGCGAGGTGATGCTTTTTGAGTCGCTGTCACTCTCTGTAGAGCGGGGTCAAAAAACCGCCCTTATTGCAAAAAATGGAGCTGGAAAGTCGGCCCTGCTCAGGATTCTTGCCGGCAAGGAGGCGCCTGACGAGGGCAAGGTTGCAACCATTCAGGGGCTTAGAATAGGATACCTTCAACAGGAGCCTGTGCTGGATGATCAGCTTGATGTAATCGGACAGGTGCTTTTATCTCAGCCGGAGCTTCCTGAAGTAATCCGAAATTATGAAGAGGCATTGTCATCTGGCGACACTGTCAGACTTGAGCCAGCCTTGCTTGAAATGGACCGGCTGTCGGCCTGGGATGCTGAGAACAGAATCAAGGAGATTTTGTCGCGACTTAAGATCAGCGATTTCAGCCAGAAGATAGGCACCATGTCAGGCGGCCAGCGTAAAAGGGTGGCACTGGCATCGGTGCTCATCATGGAGACTGACCTCCTGCTGCTTGACGAGCCGACCAACCACCTTGACGTGGACATGATCGAATGGCTTGAGGAATACCTGGGCCAATCGGGAATGACCCTGGTGATGGTAACTCACGACCGTTATTTTCTTGACAGGGTGTGCAACGAAATCCTGGAGCTTGACGGAAAACAACTTTACCGGTACAAGGGTAATTATCAGAATTACCTTGACCGTCGAAGTGAGCGGATGGAAATGGATCAGCGGGCTTTACAAAAGGCAAATTCCCTGCTTAAAAAAGAGCTTGAGTGGGTCAACCGGATGCCTCAGGCCAGGGGAACCAAGGCAAAGTACCGCCTTGATGCATTCGAAAAACTCAGGGAAGAGACCCGACGCGAATTTCAGGCGGAGATGGGAGAAATCCAGATCGCTGGCAAGCGGTTGGGTAAAAAGGTGCTTGAAGTTTATGACCTTTCGAAGTCTTATGGTGATCTTGTTCTGCTACGTGATTTCAGCTATAAATTTCAGCGCCTTGAACGCATTGGGATCATTGGTCCCAATGGGGTAGGAAAGAGCACCTTCCTCTCCATGCTCACCGGCATGGTTGAGGCGGATTCAGGCAGGGTTGATCCAGGCCTAACCCTGAGAACAGGTCATTACAGACAGGAGGGTATTAATTTCAATCCTGACGATCGGGTGATCGATGCGGTAAGAAACATCGCCGAAGTGGTGGATCTTGGGCCCGGTCGTTCGATGAGCGCCTCCCATCTTCTTGATTACTTTCTCTTTCCGAGGGAGGTGCAGTATGGTCTTATTTCAAAATTGAGCGGAGGAGAGCGGAGAAGGTTATACCTCCTGACAATATTAATGAAGAATCCAAATTTCCTGATCCTGGATGAGCCCACCAATGATCTGGATATTTTCACCCTTAATGTGCTTGAGGATTACCTGCTCCATTTTATTGGCACGGTCATCATTGTTTCCCATGACCGTTATTTTATGGACAAGGTGGTTGATCATATTTTTGTTTTCGAGGGGTCTGGACTGATCAGCGACTTTCCGGGCAACTACTCAATGTACAGGGATTCAAAGCTGCTGGAGAGCGAAAAAAAGTCAGTAACTACAACCAAAAAAGCTGCCCTGCCCAAAGCATCAGGAAATTCTGCTGGAGAACGGACAAAAATGACCTTTAAGGAGAAAAGGGAGTTTGAGTCTCTCGGAATGGAGATTGCCAGCCTGGAGGCTGAAAAGCGTGAACTGGAGAATCTGATGGGATCCGGGGAGCTGAGTTCAGATTTACTGGTGCTTAACAGTCATCGAATCGGCGAAATCCTGCAACGTTTGGATAAAATGGAGCTCAGGTGGCTTGAACTGAGTGAGCTGAATGCTTAACAGCACCCGTAGTTCAGGCTGGCAGGCTTCTAACAAGTGCAAGCGTCTCTTCAATTTTTCTTTTCAAGGGTTCAGGATCGGCTTGATTGATCAATTCCGGTGTGAACAGCCCTGATCCAATTCCTACACAGCAGACTCCCGCTGAGAACCAGTCCTTCAGATTGACCGCATCGGTTGTTACCCCACCGGTAGGCATGATTTTAACCCAGGGCATCGGCCCCCTCACTGCCTTAACAAAGGCAGGTCCTCCGATGGTTTCGCCCGGAAAAACCTTTACCATTTCAGCACCCCATTTATAAGCCTGGTGAATCTCGGTAACAGTGCCGGTGCCGGGTATCCACGGAACATTCATTTCAACGCAGGCATCCCTCACCTCAGGATCCAGAACAGGACTGACGATGAATTT
>CAYGOU010000398.1:0-2348 GCA_964351455.1 uncultured Porphyromonadaceae bacterium | reverse complement strand
CATATAATACAGCAGGGCAGGCAACGCGTGGTGAAATTTCCCTCGAGGCTTTTCACCTGGAAGCCGATACCATCACGCTCGCTTGGAATGGCAATACGGTTATCTTTACCTGTGTTACTCCATTTACCGGCGCCATCGGAACCTATCCGCTCAGAACAACAGAAACCCTTCAGCAATGGGGAGATAAGATTGTTAATGCGCTGCTGTCACATTACATTGTTACCAACGACTTTATGATTTTTGGTAATTATGCCTTTGGAGCATATACCATTTACTTTACCCCATACATTACTGAGGCACACTATAACCTTACCATTACTGTAGGTTCATCCGCTCCCAGAGAAGTTCAGAATAGCGCTTATACGCCTGATGATCTGTACGTAAATTACCGGATGCGTATTCAGCTCATGCAGGACCCAGTTGTACCAGGTGCAAAATTAAAATTCCGATCACCAATGTATGTGCCTTTTACTTTCAGCGGGCGCAATGCATCACTGAGTTATGATTTAAAGCGACTTATTTATACAGACCAAACAGGGCACTATACTTTCCCGGAATCAGGACTTGTGCATTTTCATTCTTTCTTTAAGCGCAATTACCTGCAGCTATCTTTTTTGGCTGATAACATCACTGCAGAATCACTTCCCCTGGAGCATTACTTTTATGTTTTGCCTGGCCGGTTATCAAAAACAAAAGAAAAGGCGCTTAATACTGCAGAGACATCAATTTATGATGAGCTGGTATCATCAAAGCGGTTTCTTACTTATTCGCCGGCCATTAAATTTACCGATATATACGCACCCGAAAAGCTTTACTTTCTTTTCACTGCTGCTTACGCCGGTTGCAAGCTCAGGATCACCGAAAGATTTGTAAGTGATTCGGCAGAAACTCGTGATCTTCTCACTATGAACTCTGCAGCCTTATCATTATATGAATTCTCCGTAGGCTTCCAAACAATAAAGCAGGCGGATTATGGGAGTAAGCAGCTTACTGAATATGAAATATGGTTAGAGAGTGCAACCGGAACCCTGATTAGTGAGCGCAGAACTTTTAAAATGGATTATACCTATCAGCGCAGCGCCCGGTATTTTCTGTTTAAAAATTCCCTGGGTGTATATGAACTATTCCGGGCCACCGGTGATGCAACCAAGTCAAATAAAACCGATAAGGAGTTTTACGATCGGATTGTAAACGGTATGACCGATAAAGATCACCGCCGCAAACCGGTTGAAATAACTCAGGATTATCAAATGCGTGTGAATTCAGGATACATAGTTGATCCTTGGAACTTTTACCTGGTACATGAATTTCTCGGGAGCGAAGATGTTTACTGGTTAAAAAATGATAGGGTATTTGCAGTTGATATTTTACCCTCAGAACCTGAGCTGTCCAAGTCAGACCTGGATAACCTGCATGAATTTGATTTTGATGTAATGCTCGATGATATGGATGATAGCTTCTTCAATGAATTTTACGCAGGATCTGAGCTTCCAATTTTGGGCGATTTCTCCGATGATTTTTCAGATGATTTTAATAATTAGCCATGGCAATATACACCGATACACAATTGGCACAAAGGGTTAATTCAGTTCTGTATGCAAATACAGGAAAAGAAATTGATGCCACCGAGCTCCGGGATCTGCTACTTGATTTTGTGGACTCCAAAATGAATACCAATTCAGGAATTGGAGCAGCCGTTCCTATTACCATTGAGGCTGATGACCTGGTAGGAAACGGAATGACTATTGAGCATGGGCTTAATACCAATTTCCCGGTTGTATTTATAAAGTCAAATATACCTGATGGCACCATGTGGGGATCCATCCATTTTAGTTATGGAGCTTCATCAGAAAATTATATCTGGATCCATTTCGAAGAAGATCTTCCGGCAGGATCCTCAATTGAAGGCGTGGTAGTTAAATTCAATTAGCATGGTAAGGGTACTCATAGAGAACCAGGAGATAGATTTTAATGGAGTGATCACTTATAGGATGCAGAATCCTATGTTCAGTAATGAGGTGAGCCATTCATTTAATTGTAAATCATCCATAACCGCTCGCACAAAAGATGTTTTCAACCAACTGCATTTACCCGAATCAACCAATAATGTTGTAAAGTATAATGCCAGTATTATTACCGATGCCTTTGCATTTAAAGGGGTATTTTATATCAATTCAATTACCGATACTGATTATGATTTCCAGTTCAATTCACAAAGCGATTTCTGGAATCTGGCCAAGGTAAGCCTTAAGAGTTTACCTGATTTGCCTTTTGGTGCTAAGTACCTTCCGTTTATTAACAGCATGTTAATGGATACATTCCCTATTGTTGGGGATCATTTCTCAGGT
>CAYGOU010000397.1:0-2355 GCA_964351455.1 uncultured Porphyromonadaceae bacterium | reverse complement strand
TCAGGCCCATGGATATATTGGCCGAAGCGCTGATTCGCGAATACAAAAATTCCATTACTTTTAATCGCTAATTGAAGCCATGGCAGTAGTCGGTGCTCTCCTCAATAACGTCGTCAGAAAAAAGCGCGCCAGCGTTGTGCGAAAGGGGTTAACCGGTTCTCAGATGCAGGACCAGACGCTTAGGAAATTGATTTCCAGAGCCCGTAACACCCAGTTCGGAGAGAAGTACCAGTTTGAAAGAATTCTTGATGCTGAAGATCCGACCCGGCTTTTTCAGCAGTTGGTGCCCATTTACGACTACGAAAAGATTTTTGCGGAGTGGTGGAACAAGCTTCTCAGCGGAGAAAACCGCAACGTATGCTGGCCGGGTAAGATCCGGTATTTCGGACTCACCTCGGGTACCTCAAACGATTCATCCAAAAGGGTGCCGCTTACATCCCACATGATCAGGGCGATCCGCCGTGCAGGCATCCGGCAGCTGCTGGCCCTGGCCGATTATGATCTCCCACCACATTTCTACGAGAAATCGGTGCTCATGCTGGGAGGTTCATCCCAGCTGGTGAAAATGGAGAAGTATTTTGAGGGAGACCTCAGTGGCATCATGGCCGGCCGGCTTCCCTTCTGGTTCAACCCCTTTTATAAGCCCGGAAAGCCCATAGCCCGCGAGCGCGACTGGTCGACCAAGATCGACAAGATGGTGAAGGTTGCCTACAAATGGGACATTGGCGGAATATCGGGTGTGCCCGCCTGGGTACAGATCCTGCTTGAGCGGATCATCGACCATTACGCAATCAACAACATTCATGACCTTTGGCCCAATTTCAAGGTTTACGCCCATGGAGGGGTAAGCTTTGAACCTTACCGCAAGAGTTTCAACAAGCTGCTGGGCAAGGAGGTCTATTTTCTTGAAACCTACCTGGCCTCAGAGGGGTTTCTTGCCATGCAGAAGGATAAGGGCCGCGATATGCAGTTGGTGCTTGACAATGGAATTTTTTTTGAATTCATTCCATTCGACCAAAACAATTTTACTCCCGACGGCCTGTTGAAGGAGCATCCGCAAACCCTGCTGCTGAATCAGGTGGAGCCTGACCGTGAGTATGCCATCATCATCTCAACCTGCGCAGGTGCCTGGCGCTACCTCATCGGCGACACCATTCGTTTTAGCGATACCCGTGAAGCGGAAATGAAGGTAACCGGTCGCACCAAACACTTTTTGAGTCTTTGCGGAGAACACCTGTCGGTCGATAATATGACCCAGGGACTTAGTATGGTCTGTGAGGAGCTTGGGGTTGATCTTAAGGAGTTTACTGTGAGGGGAATGGCGTACGAGGGACTTTTTGCCCACAAATGGTACATTGGTACCGAGACCACCGGCCTGGATCCCATGCTGGTCAGGGAGCATCTGGATGCGGCATTGAAGCGCCTGAATGATGACTATGCCGTTGAGCGGCAGGCTGCCCTGAAAGAGATACTGGTTGAGCTGATCCCAAACAAGGTTTTTTATGATTTCCTTAAAAAAAAGGGTAAAGAGGGGGGACAACACAAGTTTCCGCGGGTGTTGAACGGACTGGCAAATGAGTGGGAGGATTTCGTGAAAAACTTCAAGGGAACTTAACAATAAACAGGCAGCGCAGCGGTTATCCTTGTCTGACCCAAATCGCTAAATGGATCGTATGCCGTTTCAGATTATCTTACAGGGCATCCTGACAGGACTGATATTAAGCGCCTATGTAGGAGCCACCTTTTTTACGGTTATGGAGACCAGCCTGCGGCGGGGACCACTGGCTGCCATGCTGCTCAACATCGGTGTTTGGGTGAGCGACATGGGTTGCATACTTTTGGCCTACTACGGAGCAACTGAACTGATGCAACCCTTGTCGAACAACCTTATTATCAGGGCGGTGGCAGGGGTTGCCTTCCTGATTTTCGGATTGGGATATTTCCTCCGCAAACCTTCCGAAACGGTCAAACCTTTGGCTGGCAAAGGGGTGCTGATCCTGCTCGGGAAAGGATTTGCCATCAACACCCTCAACCCGTCGGTGTTGCTCTTCTGGTTCGGAGCCATGGTGGTGGCCGTCTCAAATTTTAAGTTTTCGGGACTGCAAATCACCTATTATTTCAGCAGCACCCTTCTGACGGTTATCGTCATTGACATGCTGAAGATTCTGTTCTCCTTTAAGATCCGAAGATTCATCAACGATAAGAGAATGACCATCCTCTTCAGGGTGACCGGAGTGATCCTTATCATATTCGGACTTTTTGTGGTGATCAACGCTGTGCACCACTGACCCTGAAGTCTTTTTGTTACCGGATCTTCACCTGTCTGATCACTTCATAAACCAACGGAAAGGCCTC
>CAYGOU010000396.1:0-2357 GCA_964351455.1 uncultured Porphyromonadaceae bacterium | reverse complement strand
GGGTGCATTATTTTGGTTTGGTACCTTATTCATATTGGTTTGATGTTTTACACCCACATCAGATAAGGGTGAAGTTTCGCTGCCGAAATTCAGGGAACTGCCAAAATCCTCCAGCTCTTTTTCATATCTCTGAGTGTTGGTAAGGAACACATAGCTGATTTTTGTCTGTCCATCGGATAAGGTAGCCAGCACCACCACCTGATTCTGGTTTGTATATTTAAACGGGGCCACCCCGATTTTGGCAGTGTATCCATTCTTAAATGGGGAGACCGATCTATCAGTGAAATCGCCCGGCTGATAATGAGGCTTTACCAGTTGGTTCCATTCGGTATCGAAATCCTTATCCAGATTGCCCGATGACGGCAGACTTGCATACAGCAGAATCCGGGCGTATTGGCTCTCTGTTCTGTCGATTGAAGTAAAGGAAACAAAGCCGTTACCCGGTTCCCTTACCCAGGATTGCGGCGGTATAAACCGCACGATATCGAAATTCTCATGGGTTTGTGCCCTGCCCTCACCAAACGGCAGGACAGAGCTTAGAATCAGCAGCATTAATATTTCCTTCATTTTATCAGCATATTATGAATGGTGCTCATTTGGTCTGATTATCTGTTGAAAATATTCCCTACAGTCGACACTTTCGGGCCGGTTCCCCTGAACCCGCTCAAAATTGACAATTCATATCCTGTGGAGGCACCAATGGAAGCAGCTTTTCGAATGTCCAGTCCGCTATCATTGGGATCGGTTGATTTGGGAACTTTTAAGCCCAATTCAGCCCCAGCCGACGCTTTTACTATTATGTCTTTAATATTCCAGTTACCATCGAATTTCAGAGTGGTAACTACTCCGGCGCTTACCTCTGATGCAAGGGCTTTTCCAACGGCATCATTCATCTTACCGATTTTACCTCCAAAATAGACTGAGTGTTCTACAGTTTCAAGTGTCGAGGGATCGTATTTCTGTCCACCCCCGAATTCTACCCCGTAAACTTTTCCCCCTATGGTTGCCTCCTTGCAGGTAAACTTGCTTTTAACAAAGTAAAAATCAAGATCCCAGTGGATTATACAGTGTGTATCCTCCCATACCGACATCTTTCCGTTGGGTTTGACCTGTTCATGCAGCTTTGACTCGCATCCACCCTCAGGGTAAAGTATGACAGGATAAGGATAGTATTTCTGGAGTTCCGACAAGGTGCTCAGGTATTCAGCATAAAGACTGTAAGTCAGGTCTGTGGGATCCTGAGGAAGATGGTAAAGGGAGTTCCAGTAAGAATATTCCTGTAACCGTTGAAAAGCAAGGGATTCCATCTGCTGTACAAAGGCGTTGTTTATCGGGGCTGTTTTCTCTCCTCTTAATTTAGCCATATTGTTTCTCATCGTGCATAACTGCCTTTCGAGTGCATCAATTTCCGAACCTTTACCATCCCCGTCTTCCAACACTGCAATCCGTTTGGAGATTTCGTTCATTTTTTGGATTTCAGGAGCAAATGAGTCCTCAAGGGCTTTCATTTGCGCATCTCTGGATTCCTGCAACTTGCTTATCCTTTTATTGAAACTGCTGGCATATGAATCATCCAGTTCAGCCATCAGCATTTCCTGTGCCTGCATTTTGAATGGGTTCCAGATTTGTGCGGCAAGGTTGTACTGTTTCTGCACGTCCTCCAGACTGTTCATATTGCGGTTATTGACTGCCATTTGAGCGGTAATCTTTTGATGGCCTCCGAAGAGTTTATCTGTTCCCGAAGGATATTTTGCGGTTAATTCCTGGTTGGTTAGTATGAGCCCATGAAAGAAATCTGCTATCTCCTGTTCGCGGTTAATCGCCTTTTCAGTGGATTCTGGCACTGCAGGCATTGTAAATCTTTTGGTTAGGGCAATTTCTTTATAATACCTTTTATGATCAAGTTTTAGTATTTCCACCCTTTCTCCTGTCAGGGCGGGTTCCATATCCTTCAGCTCAAAATATGCATCCTGCGAAAATCCCCCTTTCAGGGCGTTTTTCAGATAGGATTTTGCCAATACCTGATTGCCTTCTTTAATTGCAATGCGGGCCAGGCTGCGATTGGCTTCGGGGTGTTGTTCATATTCTTTGACAGCCTGTTCGAGCAGGGGTTTGGCTTTTGCCACTTGTCCAAGGCTCAGCCATGCCTGTCCCAGGTTGTTGTTTACGATAGTGCTTTGCGGATTTTTATTTTTCAGGTATTCCAGGATTGGAATGCTTTTATCGGCATATCCGGCCATGGTAATAACCGATGCCAGGTTGCTTAGTAACAGTTCGTCTGCGGGATCTGAAACAGCAGCTTTCAGCATCAGAAAGGCCGCAGCCTCCTGCTGGCCGGTCATCCATAGCATGTACCC
>CAYGOU010000395.1:0-2366 GCA_964351455.1 uncultured Porphyromonadaceae bacterium | reverse complement strand
GCATGCCAGTATCGATCGGTGATGCGGGTAAAACTCATGGAGACCCACAATTTCAGCAGGTTTATGAGCCTTGCCGGGGTCAGTGAACCGGCAAGCCTGACCAGATAGCGAAAAAGATGACCACGGAGACCCATGGGTCATCGCTGCATGAGCCGGTAAAGGTCATCCAGACGGGGCGACAAGACAATTTCGGTACGTCGGTTCTTTTGTCTCCCCTCGGGATTGTCATTGCTGTCGACCGGAATAAACTCACCCCTCCCTGAGGCATTCAGTCGCTGGGGATCAATGGTGCTTCCCTGCAGCAGAATCCTTATGATCGAGGTGGCACGCTTGACGCTTAGATCCCAGTTGTCCTGCAACAGCGTTGAACTGGCACGGTATGGAACGTTATCGGTGTGCCCCTCCACCATGATCTGGATGTCGGGATGCTTTTCGAGTACCCTGGCCAGCTTTTGTACCGCATCCACCCCCTTGGATCCCACCTCAAAGCTGCCCGACCTGAAGAGCAGCTTCTCCTCCATCGAAACATAAAGCAGTCCGTTGCGCATTTCAACCCTGAGTTCATCCGGACTGAAATCAAAAAGCGCCCTGGCGACCACCTGCTGAAGGGCGTTCATCACAGAATCCTTCTGCGCCAGGATTCGCTCAAGCTCCGTGAGCCTGACCCGCTGGTCTTCAAACTGCTCCTGCAGTTTTTCAAGGTTGCTTTTTTTCAGCTGGATTTCAGATTCCAGTTTACGAAGGGCATCCTCCCTGGCCTGCAGATCCCGCTGTGCCACCTGCAGTTCGCTGAGAATTTTCCGAACCTCCGCATCACTGCCGGCAGCAAGTTCCTGCTGTACCTTTAAAAGGTTCTGATAGGATTCGTCAAGCCGGTTGTAACGCTCACGCGAAGCATTCAGGCTGCGCTGAAGCTCGTCGGCCTGTGAGGTCAACCTGGCCACCTGAGCCTCAAGCACCCTCACGCGGGATGCCAGCTCCGTATTGTCGACAGCGAGCCGGTGGTTCGCCTCCTCAAGCTGCTGGTTAAGTCCTGCCAGTTCAGCCACCCTGTTTTCACTCAGGCGCAGCTGCCTGACCGGCACACAAGAAACAATTGAGGCCACCAGCATTATCATCATGCTTATTCTAATCATTGCTTTCATCTTCATCCGGATTAACTTCTTCATCTTCAAAGATAGAGATTGGATCACAGGTAATAACATGCAGTTCCTTTGAAAAATTGTATTTTTAGAGCCCTGTTTCGGGGGAGGACTACGAAAAATGGAAGAAAACAAGTACCCCCTGCTCAGATCCATCGACAGTCCGGATGACCTGAAAAAACTTCCGGTGAGCGATCTTCAGCAGGTTTGTGACGAGTTGCGCGGTTTCATCATTGATGAGGTGTCATGCAATCCGGGCCATTTCGGAGCAAGCCTTGGGGTGGTCGAACTGACCGTCGCCCTGCATTTTGTCTACAAAACACCCTACGACCAGATCATCTGGGATGTGGGCCATCAGGCCTACGGGCACAAGATCCTGACGGGCCGCCGCGACCAGTTTAATACCAATCGCAAGTACAAGGGCATCAGTGGTTTTCCGAAAACTTCAGAAAGTATTTATGATGCTTTTGGGACCGGTCATTCGAGCACATCGATTTCGGCTGCCTTGGGCATAGCCGTGGCTGCCAACCGCAAGGGTGAAAGCGACCGCCAGACGGTGGCAGTGATCGGCGATGGCGCCCTGACGGGGGGAATGGCCTTTGAAGGACTCAACAACGCCGGCATGGAGCGGTCAAACCTGCTGGTTATTCTGAACGACAACAACATGGCGATCGACCCCAATCGCGGCGCCCTGAACGATTACCTGCTTGACATAACCACATCACGTTCATATAACCGTTTCAAGGATGAAACCTGGAAGGCCCTCGGGGTGATCAGCAAAATCGGTCCCGACGCCCGACGAATGGTTCAAACCGTCGAGAATGCCGTCAAGTCAATGATCCTGAAGCAGAGCAACCTGTTCGAATCGCTGCATTTCCGGTATTTTGGTCCCGTTGACGGGCACGATGTGGTGCACCTTACCCGGGTACTGCAGGATTTGCGTAACATCCCGGGACCCAAGCTCCTCCACATCATCACCCGGAAAGGGAAGGGATTCATGATGGCGGAGTTGAACCAAACCGCTTACCATGCTCCCCCGAAATTCGATCCCAAAACGGGCGAATTGGAGGAGGCAGATGAACCGGAATTTCCGGCAAGATACCAGGATGTTTTCGGCCTCACCCTGCTTGAACTGGCCGAACAGAATGAAAGAATCATGGGCATCACCCCGGCCATGCCAACCGGCTGCTCGATGACCTTCATGATGGAAAAGATGCCCGACCG
>CAYGOU010000394.1:0-2373 GCA_964351455.1 uncultured Porphyromonadaceae bacterium | reverse complement strand
GGTTGTATATTTCGTCGACTTCAATAGAATATGGCTGGTTGATGTCGTGTCGAACCGTTTCAAAAAAAGGGTTGGACATCAGGTGGGCAATGTTGGCTTTGTTGCCGGTAAAATAATTGTCCAGGCAGATGACTTCGTGTCCAAGGTTGAGCAGATGTGCGCAAAGATGGGAGCCGAGGAATCCTGCACCTCCCGTTACCAATATTTTTTTTCGAATGGCCATACAACAAGGGGTTTATTTGAAGATGCTCAAAGGTAAATGTTTTTATGAAGGTTTTTTGTTTTTAGATTTGAAATTAATTGTTAGTTTTGCACTGCTTTTTCCGAAAGGCAGTCCTGTCATCAATCCGGGGTGTGGCGCAGTTGGCTAGCGCACCTGCATGGGGTGCAGGGGGTCGAAAGTTCGAGTCTTTTCACCCCGACTTTGAAGGACAAAAATGAAGGCGTTCTGAAGTATACACTTTGGAACGCCTTTTCTTCTTCGGGGTGGGAACGGAGGAATTGCCGTCCGGAATTTTCTCTGTCCCTTAAAGTTTTACTGGGAGGGATCTTCCGAATCCACCAGGTCGGCTTCTACTACCGGAAACAGATAGTCTATCTGTAGGGTGTCACCGATGGCAGAGATGTCAACGGTTTTGACGATGGTGCCATAGGTCAAAGTCAATTGGCTGGCCACAGAAGGGACCGAGAGGCTGAGTTCCAGGTTTTCATCCAGCCGGGTTTTGCGTTTCAGGTAGATATTGCCCCCGTCGTCTGCAATGGTGAGGGTATTGTTGATGGTGGTTGCAGCTTCGTTTCCGGTAATGCGGAGATGAAGGGAACGGATCATGGTCCACTGAAAAGAGGACGGCACTTTCAGGCCCGCTACCCCATCGGCGACGCGCGGGTTCAGCATGGGAATGGGTTCCTTTACACAGGCAGTGACCAGGAAAACCAAAGGAAGAATCCGCAAAATCCATCGGCGATCGTATGAAAATGAGGGGAAAGTTCTATTTTTCATGGTATGGATGATGTATTAATGGAATGGATTACGCATTAGCGGTTCGGGTAAATATAATAACTGTTCAGGTATCCGGATAGCTGGGTGTACCAGTCGGGATATTCCACGCCTCCACTCAGGACCCAGTCAATGAATTTGAGGAATCCCTTGCTGATGTCAACGGTCTCAATGGGGTATTGGGTTTCCACCGGGATGTTCAGCGCCCAGGGAAGGTTGTTGGAGGTGACATAATACCGTCCGGAGGAGGAATCAGAGGCATCATCTTCAGTGTTGAAGTAAAGCGAACTAACCTTGTCAGTATGGGGGTAATTGGGAAGATGGACCTCCCGTCCCCTTTCGCCGTTGATGACCAGGAAAGGATTGAAGCGGGCAGGGTTCAACTGGCTTAGCGTCACGGCGCCGCCTGAAGGGATCGTACCGTTTTCAATGAAAGTAACCTTTATAGTAAATGTATAGGGGGTGATGAAAGGAAAGTTTGGCAACGTGTTGACCATGGATGAGGGGGTTCCCATCAACCGGTATGCATTGTCAAAGACGATGACAGTGGGATGCGTTTGCCCGGTCTCCAAGCCGTTGGGGGCAAAGGAATATCCTGTGCTGACGTCATGGCCCGTTACCCGGGTGATGGAGGCCGGGGGTACGTGCATGATCTGGAATCCGAATCCGTTTTGATATCCTGCCCCGATGGCCCTGAGTTTAAAGTGATATTCCTGTTCGACCACATTTCCTTCGGCATTGGTGATGGTGTGGATGCGGTAGCCCATGACCAGGTCATTGAAGTCATAGTCGCCTTTGGAGGGCCAGTTGTCTTCAAACCAAAGGGTTCCGTACAGGGAAGCCGAGGGGAAATAATTGTTGTAAGCCCTGTAAGGGTCTGCCGGGTAATCGTCGTCCGCATCCTCCACGCCATCTCCGTCCTGATCATTTAAAGAGGAAGGGATGGGAGTGCAACCCCGGGTAGGGTCTGAGTTGTACCAGCCGGGAACGGTAAAATCGTCAATGACCGCCCGGTCTGAGCCTCCTTTGCCCAGAAAAACGATTCTGATTCTATAGGATTGTCCGTCATTCGCTATGGCAGAAGGCACCGGCACTGAAATATGGGTTAACTGCAGAAAGGAAGCGTCAAAATTCCGGTCATAGAATTTTACCATCGTGCCTTCATGGTTTGTCCCCGACTCGCTGTAAGGAATATAATAAAGTTCAAATCCTTTGGAATTGTTGTTGAGCCCGGTGACTTTTACATCAAAGGTGATGTTCCCTGCAATCACCTTCATCCAGGGAGTCTGGACATAAATCTCCTTAGGGGCGTTCAGCTGCCGGGTGAGGCCGCTGTATTCGCCCGAAAGGGTATACATTTCCAGGGAGGTATAAGC
>CAYGOU010000393.1:0-2384 GCA_964351455.1 uncultured Porphyromonadaceae bacterium | reverse complement strand
AATCAAAAGCACAATCCCGAAAACCAGAAACAGAACTGCAGCTACTCCTTTAACATAATGCTGAGGGACCGTGCGCTGGATAAATGAGCCGATAAGTACCGCAACCAGCGTTGAGAGTACCAGTGCACTAGCCGCTCCGGCAAACACCGACCAGGGAGCTTTAGTTCCGGCCGAAGCCGCCATGGATGCAAGCTGGGTTTTGTCTCCCAGCTCTGCAAGGAAAATAAGTGCGAAAGTACTTAAAAACAGACGCCATTCCATACGTGCCCCTTTGCGATTTTGGTCAGGAGAAAAAAGACTTCAAAGATAATATGTGGGAGGGGGGCGAGGGACTGGTGTAGGAAGAGGTCTGGAAAGAACGATGCGTATGCGGGTTCACAAGCGATCCACTACCGGGGTTGGCATTGAAACCCCACTACCCCCATTCTTAGTCGTAGTCGTTGTCGATATCGTCTTTTTTACTGTTTTTTTCTGACACACCCCGGTTCAACGGATATTTTGGACATACCAACTTTTCAGTTTTATTCTATACCGATACCGACAGCCACAACGATTTTTTCCAGCAACTTCAAACCTCAAACTTCCATATTCACCCAAGCATTTGATATATATTATGTGAACTTCATCAGGCGCATTCTACGCGTCTGGGGATCTCCTGGTCAACCGCACAGGGCATATTTAATGATGCACCGAATCGCACAAGCGACACCAAATAGGAGAGAACAGAAATGCCCGGAGTAGTAAAAGCGGTGCTGCTGATCATCTTTTTTCTGTATGCTGCTGCATTTTCGGCAAGAGTGCACACACTTGAAATACTCATTGAGGACGCCTATGCCACCTCCCATGAGCTGCGTGCCATCGAACAGGAACTCCAAAAGGCTGATGCTCAGGTGAACGAAGCCATGGGAATGGCTTTCCCAACCATTTCCACTTCGGTCAATTTCTCCCATAGCATAAAACAGTATAACCCCTTTTCCCAGTCCTCATCATCTGACCCTTTCTCTCTGGTAGACACCCTGGGCTCCTATGGCATCAGCCCTTATGACACATTGGGTAGAGGCCTTTACACGCTTGCCGGTACGCTTGATCATCTCTTTGATGCACTGAATTCCATGGCCGGGGATCAGAGAAAAAATGCCCTGTCTTTAAGCCTCAATGTTACCCAGTCGATCTACGCCCAGGGTAAAATCGGTATCGGACTACGAATCTCAAAGACCTATCAATCAATGCTGGTTTGTAAATACCAGGAATCTAAACTGCGTATCAAAGGCAATGTAATCAATGCTTTTTACGCATCGCTCATAGCCCGCAAGAATCTTGAAATGCACCAGCAATCCCTTGAGCTGCTTGAAAAGACCCACAGCATCTCCGTGCTGCGCCTGAGCCTTGGTAGCGCAAGCGAGCTTGACACTCTTTCCACCCGGCTCTACGTCGAGAGTGCCAGGGCTGATCTGTTCAAAGCGCAAAGCGATCTGCGTCTGGCCCATGAAACGCTTATCCTGCAGGCTGGCCTTACCGTGAGCCCCCAGAGATTCGTGCTTGAGGGGGAGATTCCCGATACTCCCTTTGATCTTACTCTTTCCCAGGCCGTGGCTCGAATGCACAGCCGCAGCTATACCATTAACAAGCTCCGTGGTTCTACGAGAATCGCTGATGAAATGGTGAACATGGCCCGAAGTGATTTCAAACCACTCGTCTTTGCTGGAGCCTCTTTGAGCAAAATAGGGCAGTTTGTAGGGTTTGGGGATGTCGATCTTGGGCACAACTGGCATGATGATCAGAAATTGTATGTCGGTATGAGCTGGACAATTTTCAGCGGAATGCAGCGCAGTCAGAAACTGCGCCAGGCTGAAATGGAACGCTCTATCTCTTATCTGCAAAAACAGCAGATGATCGATAATCTTGAGCTGGCGGTCAAGAGTGCCTATGAACAGGTAATTACAAACCAGAATCGCATGGAGGCCATGCGCAGTGTCATGGCTCTTGCACAGAAGGGCTATGAACTTTCTGCCAGGGCATATGAAGTGGGGCAGAGATCGCTTATCGAAATGAGAAACGCTGAACTGGAGGTGTCTCGAGCCCTAAGCGCCTATAATGCTGTGCAGTATGCCTATCTCAGAGCTATCACAGAACTTAGAGTATTGATGGGTGATCTTTAGTATACCTCCCACGGAGTATCCCTTGAAAGAATCATAAGCTTCAACAGGAAACAGAAACATGCATGGTGTTCACCGGTTGTCCCGTTTTTCAACGGTCGTCTTATTAACTGCGGCTTTACTCTGTATAGTGTTCCTCTTTGCGGGCTGTAAGAGAGCAAAAGAGGAAGCTGCCGAAAGCATAGAGGACATTCAGAGAAGGGATGGTGTGCCGGTGAGGATACTCTC
>CAYGOU010000392.1:0-2384 GCA_964351455.1 uncultured Porphyromonadaceae bacterium | reverse complement strand
AAGATCGCCAGATTTCACCTCCTCTTTGAGCGCCACGGCATTGCCCGCGGCGCCAAAATCGCCCTGATCGGAAAGAATTCTAGGAACTGGGGAGCCGCATACATGGCAACCCTCCTCTACGGAGCCGTGGTGGTGCCCATCCTTCCCGACTTCCTGCCCGAAGATGTAGATCACATCATCGAACACTCGGGCTCGGAGGTGCTCTTCGCCTCCGATGAGTGGATCAAACAGCTCGACGACAAGACTTTCAACCGGGTGAGAGCACTCTTCACCCTTCACGATTTCACCCTGGTGCGAAGCATCGAACCAACCCTGGCCGACGACCTCGCCCGCATCACCGAACTGCAGGTCGAAGCCTACCCGACAGGACTCACCCCTGCAAGTTTCAGGCTGCCTGAGGTCTCAAACGACGAGATCGCCACCATCAACTACACCTCCGGCACGGCCGGCCATTCAAAGGGTGTGGTGCTCAGTTACCGTTCGTTCATGGCCAACCTCCAGTATGCGCAGGATAACATGCCCCTCGAAGCTGGCAACAGCATCGTCAGCTTTCTGCCCCTGGCCCACGCCTACGGATGCGCCTTCGACTTCATCTTTCCCACTTCGCTGGGATGCCACATCACCTTTTTGAGCAAGATCCCATCGCCGCAGGTCATTCTGAAAGCCTTTCAGGATATCCGTCCCGAATTGGTGATGTTCGTTCCCCTTGTGCTCGAGAAGATCTACAAGAACAAACTGCTGCCGGTCATCGGAAAGCCGGTGATGAAGGTGCTGCTTGCAACCCCGGGCATCCGGAAGCTTCTGCACCGCAAGATTTGCAAAACCCTGAACGATTCATTCGGGGGACGGTTCCGCGAGATCGTCATCGGCGGCGCCGCCCTCAATCCGGAGGTTGAACGCTTCCTCAAGAAAATAGGATTCCGCTTCGCCATCGGCTACGGAATGACCGAATGCGGTCCCCTGGTCAGCTATGCCGGCTGGAGAACACACCGCAACGGTTCATCGGGACAGGCAGTCGACACCCTCGAGATGAAAATCGACTCTGAAGATCCCTACCATGAGGTGGGCGAAATCATGGTCAGGGGGGCCAACGTCATGCTTGAATATTACAAAAATCCCGAGGCCACCTCGAAGGCCCTCACCGAAGATGGATGGCTGCGCACCGGCGACCTTGGGGTCTTCGACAGGGATCACTTCATCTACATCAAGGGTCGCAGCAAGAGCCTGATCCTGGGGCCATCGGGACAAAACATCTATCCTGAGGAGATTGAGTCGAAACTCAACAACCTGCCCTACATCATCGAATCGGTGGTGGTCGAGCGCAACCACAAGCTGGTTGCCCTGGTATATCCCGATTATGAGCATGTCAACACGGGACAGATGAGCCTGGATATGCTGCGCGAACACATGGAGAAACTGCGCGAACAGGTCAACACCCGCCTGCCGAAGTACATGCAGGTGTCGCAAATCGAACTGGTAAACGCGGAGTTTGAAAAGACGCCGAAGAAATCGATAAAGCGGTATAAATATAGATGATCACCTCTCCCCCATACCCCCTCTCCCTTGGGAGAGGGGGAGGTGCCTAGAACCATGAAAGCAGCGCTCATAGTAGCCGGTGGCCGCGGAACCCGAATGGGCGGTTCTGTTCCGAAACAGTTCGTCCTGTTTCGCGGATGGCCCGTCATGATGCATTCGATACAGGCCTTCCGGGATGCTGATCCGCAGATGTCCATCGCGGTGGTGTTGCCCGGTGACCTGCGCGAAGAGTGGGTCAGGCTTTGTGCGCAATACTCCTTCGCATCCCCGGATCTGATCGCACCCGCCGGTGAAACGCGGTTTGAGTCGGTGCTGAACGGACTGGCACTGGTGCCTGATAAGGTAGAGTGGATCGCCGTGCACGACGCAGTGCGGCCAATGATAAGTCGGGATACCATCCTCCGGCTCTTCGGAGAGGCAAAGATCCATGGCTGCGCCGTGCCCTCAATCGCACCCGGCGACTCGGTGCGGTGGTCGGATGACAGCGGAAACCGAATCATCGACCGCAACCGGATCAGACTCATTCAGACCCCCCAGGTGTTTGAACTCAATAAACTGCGCCAGGCATACGTTCTACCCTACGACCCCTCCTTCACCGACGATGCCTCGGTGTGGGAAGCCGCTGGCCATAAAGTGTATTTAACTGAAGGACAACGAGATAACATTAAAATAACCTGGCCCGAGGACCTGCCTACATAAAACATACACAGTGCCGCGCATCATTTTTCCGTTTCTGCTCCTCCTCCTCCTCCCCGCCCCGCTGCTGGCACAGCGGACGTTATGGACTTACGGTACGGCACGTACGGTGCCGGAGAACCAACAGGAGTTCGGACTGATACATCCCCTTC
>CAYGOU010000391.1:0-2424 GCA_964351455.1 uncultured Porphyromonadaceae bacterium | reverse complement strand
TTGGGAGTTATACTGGTTACTGGTTACTGGTTACTGGTTACTGGTTCCCCCTCTCCCTTGGGAGAGGGGGTCAGGGGGTGAGGTGCTGGTTGCAGGTTAAACAATGGTTTTATGTTGAAGCGTTTCTCATATCGTACATTCTGGTCACCCATCGTCACCTGCTGTAACCCCTTGTCACCAATCGTCACCCTTCTCCGGTCACTTGTCACCCGTCACTCGTCACTCATATTCCTCTTCCTCATGTTTTCCCTCTCGCTCGGGGCTCAGTCGAGGATCGGCGAATGGACTGATCATCTGCCGTTTGCCAGGGCCATCGACCTTGAGGAGGGGCGCAATGTCATCTATTGCGCCACTCAGAGCGGTTTGTTTTCGTACGACAAACGGGGAGAGGCAATTCAGAAATGGTCGAAGGTAACAGGACTGAGTGACGTGAATATTTCGAGTATTGCCTACCAGCCGGATCACGACATTCTGGTAATTGCTTATACCAATTCAAACATTGATCTGCTTCAAAACAACAGAATTACCAATATTGCCGACGTCAAGCGCAAGCAGATCACCGGCAACAAACGGATCAACAGCATACAGATTCTGGGCGACCAGGCCCTGCTCTCATGCGGCTTCGGGATCATTGTGCTCGACCTGCTGCGAAAAGAGGTGAAAAGCACCTATTACATCGGTCCTGAAGGCACCCAGATCCAGGTCTTTGAAACCCTTCTGTTTAATTATGATTCGATTTTTGCCGCTACGGATAAGGGCATTTACAAGGCTTCGATAAGGCATCCCAACCTCGAGAATTTCAGGGTTTGGGAAACGGTTCCCCACCACCCCTTTCAGGGTGAAGCCTGGACCCGGCTTGCCTATTATGAGGGCACCCTCTTCGCGGTTCACCGCTCGACCCAGAACGGCGTTGACAGCATTTACACCTACGATGGTCACCGCTGGACCTGGTTTCCCTGGTATTTCAAAGATATTCGCAAAATGCATTTCCAGCGTGACAATCTGGTGGTTATCAGTGAATTCCAAATCAACGTCTTTGATCCAGCAGGGACACGCCGGTATCACCTCTCGGATTATGAATACCGCTGGATGAATGCATACGACGTGCTGATGGATGATCTGGATGGATTCTGGATCGGAGACCAGTTCCAGGGATTGCTTTACACCACCGATGGCGTGGAGATAAAAAGCATCCGACCCGAAGGTCCCTGGGACCGTAAGAATTTCAGGCTTACTGTTTCAGACGGTAACCTCTGGATCGCCTCCGGAGGGGTGGATGCCTCATGGAACAACATCTGGAACAACAGCGGGGTCTCGGCAAAAATCGGGGGCAGTTGGACCGTGCTGAATCCCACCACCGTTAGGGATATGCCCGAAATAAGAGACATCATTCAGATGGTTGCCGACCCACAGGATCCCGATCACCTGTATGCTGCCTCATGGGGTTATGGCCTCATCGAATTTCTCGATGGTGCTTTCGTCAGGATCCACGACGACACCAACACCGACGGAGCCCTGCAGAACATCTATCCGGGAAATCCCTATGTCAGGGTTGGAGGCCTGGCCTACGATTCAAAAGGAAACCTTTGGATGACCAACTCGAGTGTTACAAATCCGGTGGTGGTCATGAAGCGGGATGGGTCTTGGAAAAACTTTCCATACGGACCGTTCATTGGGGATGCTTTCAGCGGACAGATCCTTGTGGCCCCGGGTGACATCAAGTGGATACAGCTTCCGAAGGGGTTCGGACTGGTTGCCTTCGACAACGGGAACGATCTCGACAACACTTCGGATGACCGGATCCGCAAGATCAACGTGAACGTCACTTACCCTGGCGGATCGATGAAGGTGTTGAACGACATTTACTCGATGGCGGTTGACCACGATGGCGAATTATGGGTGGGCACCAGTAATGGTGTGGTGGTTTACTACGCTCCCGGAAGGGTATTCGACCAGGCTGATTTCAGAGGTTTTCAGCCAAGCGTGGATCAGGGCGACTCACTCTACCATGCTCTGCTTGGCACCGAAACCGTCACCGCCATTGCGGTCGACGGAGCCAACCGGAAGTGGCTCGGCACCCGTAATTCAGGCGTCTTTCTTACAAACCCTGAAGGCACAAAGCTGATCACCTCATTCAACGAAACCAACTCTCCGCTGCTTTCGAACAACATATCATCAATCGCCATCGATCCTCAATCGGGTGAAGTCTATTTCGGCACCGAGGCCGGGGTGCTCTCCTACCGCGGGACGGCCATTGAGGAAGATCCCCTGGTAACGGAAGCCTACGCTTTTCCCAATCCCGTCAGGCCAGGGTATACCGGACTTATCACGATCCGTGGACTTCCGGCAGAGGCGGAGGTAAAGATCACCGATGTAACCGGCAGCCTCGTTCACGAAACCACCAGTCTGGGTGGCCAGGCCATT
>CAYGOU010000390.1:2001-2440 GCA_964351455.1 uncultured Porphyromonadaceae bacterium | reverse complement strand
AAGCTACCGGCGGTAGGCTTGTTGTAAAGCATATCAACCGATCTTCTGCCGAAGTACTCAATGCTACCTGAAAGTGTATTGTTGAGCATGGCATAGTCAAAACCGATGTTGTAGGAGGTTGAGGTTTCCCAGGTGATATCGGGATTGCCTTTGTAAACAAGTGCACCGTCGGCAAAGACACCGTCCGCACCGGTCATACCATACTGGTCGAGGTAGGCGTAGTTGTTTCCGATGGCATCGTTACCCTGCTGTCCGAAAGAGGCTTTCAGTTTGAGCATATCTATCCACTCCATATCTGCAAGGAAATCCTCGCGGGTCAGCATCCAGGCACCGCTGGCCGACCAGAAGTTACCCCAACGCTTGTCGGGATGGAAACGGGAGGAAGCATCACGTCTGAAGGAGACGTTTCCGAAGTACTTGTCATCATACGAGTAATTTA
>CAYGOU010000390.1:0-1991 GCA_964351455.1 uncultured Porphyromonadaceae bacterium | reverse complement strand
ATTTACACGGCTGATGATACCTCTGGTAGCATATTCTGACAAGGAACCACCTCCCCTGAGGTTGTCAATTGCATTGCTCACGTAATAACTTTCGGGATTATAAAGATTCTGTCCAGTGGCGTACAAGCTAGTTGACCGAAGATTATATGCATCGTAACCTACTGTGAAATCCATATGATGAATCTGATCTAAGGTAACATTGTAGTTACCGATATATTGCTGGTTGAATCCGTACACACGGCTTTGATCCTGGTAGGCTGTACCGCCATAGGAGGCACTCTGTCCCATGTAGGCGTTGCCCAGGTCATTGTACTTGGTGTTGTCTACATTAAGACCATATCGAGCGGTAAGCACAAGCCCTTCAATGGGGGTGAACTCGGCAAACCAACTGTTGTTCATAATATCCATATTATAATTGGTCTTGTTATAAATCAGGTCACCAACCGGGTTGGCAATTGCCATGAAGCTTCTGGAGAAGTTTGTACTAACCCCGTCACCATAGTCATATACCTTCCGTCCCTGGTTCAGCATGATCTGCTGGTCCTCACCTCCTCTTACATAGAGGGGATAAATAGGTGCGACGTAATTGGCAATAAAAAAGGCATTACCGGATGACGAAGAATTAACCTGTTCCCCCGGATACTGGCTGTCGGAGAGGTTGTAGTTCATATTTGCACCTACCTTCAACCACTCCTTGATCTTATATTCACCGTTGAAACGGGTGGAGAAGCGTGAAAAACCGGATCCTGAGATGATACCCTTGTCGTTCAGATAGCCGAATGAAATGTAGTGACGACCACGTTCATTTCCACCTGAGATAGAGACATTGTATTCCTGGCGGGGATTGTTCATGAAGGTTTCATCTGCCCATTTGTCAGGAGTATAATAATAGTCTCCATCATTATAACCCAATACAGCTGCGGGATTTAGCTTTCCATTTTGCCCAATAAGTGATTGACCATCGGGAACTGTGTAGATAGTATAACCGGATCCTCCTTCAGTCTCAGAAATAATACGCTGATTTGCGTACACATTGGCCTGATATGGAGAATAGTTCAGGTTGTAGACACCTGCGTTGTATATTGCACGATAACTGTTCTCCAGGTAATTCTGGGGACTGGTCAGTACATCGTAGTTTTTCACTGAGCGTGAGTTGAAACCGTAGCGTGCTTCCACATTCACGGTAGAGACACCTGACTTACCTTTTTTAGTGGTTATCATGATGATACCGTTGGCACCACGTGCTCCGTAGAGCGCGGTAGAGGCAGCATCTTTCAACACAGTCATCGATTCGATGTCGGAAGGATTCAGTGATGAGATGTCACCGTCGAAAGGAATACCGTCCACAACATAAAGTGGGCTTGTTCCAGCGTTAATGGAGCCGACACCACGAATACGCACTGTGGCTGATGTACCCGGCTGGCCGTTCGCGCTCAGCGTCTGCACACCGGCAACATTACCTGAAAGTGCATTCGACACGTTTGAGACCTGACGCATTTCCAGTTTCTCTGAATCTATCACACCTGCCGAACCAGTAAAGGTTCCCTTGGTAGAAGTACCGTAGGCCACCACGATTACCTCGTCGAGCAATTCGTTATCTGTTGTCAACACAACCCGTATGTTGGCTGCCACAGGTACTTCCTGGGTGACATATCCTACATAAGATACAACCAGTGTGCCATTGGCAGGAGCCGATAACACGAAGTTGCCATCGTAGTCAGTCACTGTTCCCTGGCTGGTACCCTGAATCTGAATAGTAGCACCGATAACGGGTTCACCTGCATCATCCACAACAGTACCCCGTACCTGCGTTTGAGCAGTTATAATCCCTATTCCTAAAAAGAACAGAGATAAAAACATCATTAGTTTTCTTTTCATAAACTCTACTTTTAAATTAATCACATTATTCAATTTTTTCATAAACTATTCTAAGCCAGTAGTATGACTATAAGGGAATGGTGGTTTGAATCAATTGAAAAATGACTTTTAAG
>CAYGOU010000389.1:0-2446 GCA_964351455.1 uncultured Porphyromonadaceae bacterium | reverse complement strand
GCGCTTACGCGCAGCGTACCAAACTTTCGTTGAGCTATAACAACACCACTCTCGAAAAAGTACTTGATGCTATTGAGCACCAGAGCGAGTTTTTCTTTCTCTACAACGAAAAGTTGGTTGATGCAAAACGTAAAGTATCCATTAATGCCAATAACGAGAATGTGGAAACCATTCTGAACCAGCTTTTTGCAAGCACCAACGTAGAATACTCCATTGTTGACCGCAAAATTGTACTGGCACCTGATGATATTAATGCTATTACGCAGCAGCAACGAGGAGTATCTGGTACAGTAACCGACCGCACAGGGGCACCTTTACCTGGGGCTACAGTGGTGGTAAAAGGAACAACAACCGGAACCATAACAGATAACAACGGAAATTATGTAATTGGGAACGTACCGCCCAATTCTACATTGGTGTTTTCGTTTGTGGGGATGCGAACAATGGAAGCAGTGGTAGGAAGCCAGAATGTTATTAATATTTCTTTACTTGATGAAACTTTTGGAATTGAGGAAGTAGTGGCTATAGGGTTCGGAGTCCAAAGACGAGAAACTCTTACAGGAGCTATTTCTAATATCACCTCAACTGAACTCTCCAGATCGCAGGCTTCCACAACATCAGGAGCCCTCGTGGGTAAGATTGCCGGTGTAAATACACGTCAGGGCGACGGTCGCCCAGGTAGTTCCACCACCATCCAGATCCGTAACATGGGAACTCCATTGTATGTAATCGATGGTGTGCAGAAAGATGAAGGCCAGTTTAACAACCTCGACTTCAACGATATCGAAAGTATCTCCATTCTGAAGGATGCTTCCGCTGCCATATATGGTGTACGGGCCGCCAACGGTGTTGTGGTGGTAACCACCAAAAAAGGACGTCAGGGTACAAAGAACACTGTAAATGTCAACGCATATTACGGCTCACAGGAAATGTTCAAATTCCCTCGGCCTGCAGATATAGAAACCTATATTACCAGCTATATGCAATCGGATGCTATCCGTGGAAATACTCCGCGTTTTACTCCGGAAGACCTGGCCAAATGGAAGCAAGGCACTGAAAAAGGTTATAGATCCTGGGACTGGTATGACTACATCCTGATCAATGCACCGCAGAGCTATATCGGGGTGAACACCACTGGTGGTTCAGACCGTATCAATTATTACTTCGCTATCAGTAACCTCAGCCAGGATGTCGCTATTAAGAATTATGGCGGTTTCTACCGTACAAATGTTCAGTTTAACCTGGATGCCAGGATCACCGACAGATTGAAGATTGGAGGTTCCATGAACGGCCGTATTGAAAATAGGATTAGGCCTGGTGTACCGGGTGGGGATGATATCTGGCAGGCACTTTTTGCTGTCTACCGTAACCTCCCGACGGCCCGTCCGTTTGCCAATGACAATCCCGCCTATCCTACCAGGACCTCAGCGTTGAATGAAACCAATTTCGGTATGCTGAACTATGAACTTTCAGGTAAATGGGAGGAAACATGGAGAGTCATGCAGTTGAACTACAATATGGAATATGAGATTGCCAACGGACTCACTGCCAAGGGTATGATTGGTTACTATCTCGCCCACCGTTGGTTGGACAATCATGAGTACACCTTCAAGCTCTATGGTTACAATGAAGCAACCGATACATATCCGGTTATCTTCAGTATGGATAACCCATGGAGAGAGCGTGACATCAGGATGGTTGAAGAGATAATGACACAAGGACAGATCAACTATGACAAAAAGTTTGGTCAACACAGCGTCGCGGCTGTTGCTGCTGCTGAAACCTACCTGCGCCATACCCCGGGTTTCTGGATCCACGCCAGACCGGAATCCAACGCTCTGTCCCTGATTGACTACCAGTCGATGACCACTTTCAACGACGATGGAAAAAATACACAGGCACGTATCGGTTATGTAGGCCGTTTTAATTATAACTACGCACAAAAATACCTGCTCGATCTATCCGCCAGGTACGACGGTTCATGGAAATTCCCGCCGGATAACAGATGGGGTTTTTTCCCGTCAGCATCTGTGGGCTGGAGGATATCACAGGAGTCATTCTGGTCAACCTCTGGTGCAAACAGGCTTTTCTCTGAAATGAAAATCAGAGCTTCCTACGGTATGCTGGGAGACGACGAAGTCCCCGGTTATGCAGCTTTTGGCTACCTTCCCGGTTATACTTACAGGAGCGGTGGAGCAGTTCTCGACAACAGATTCTACATTGGTACAGTTCCCAGAGGTCTTCCGGTAACAAGTTTGTCGTGGATTACAGCCAAGATTTTAAATGTTGGTGTGGACTTCGGTATGATGGAGAACAAACTGGCCGGTAGCCTTGACTTCTTTCGCCGTCAGCGCGAAGGACTGCCTGCTGCCAGGTACGACGTACTCATTCCTGCAGAAATGGGATTTAGCCTTCCGAACGAAAACCTGAACTCTGATGCTACCAT
>CAYGOU010000388.1:0-2451 GCA_964351455.1 uncultured Porphyromonadaceae bacterium | reverse complement strand
GAGTCCGATCTGGATCTTGTTTGAAGGGGCGGTTTTTCCGAATACAGAGGAGGGAACAATGGTGGGCACCACGATGGTGGCAGCGGCGGCCATGGAGGTGCTTTTGATGAAGGTTCGGCGGTTTATGGGGTTCATGACTTGATGGTTTTAGGTTTACGGTTTACGGATTGAGGTTTACGGTTACAGTCTAATGTTTTGGGGGGTTCCAGGATTGCCAGGCTTGTTCCATTTCTTCGGGGGTCATGCTACCTTCGCTGATCCAGAGCCGGTATTTTTGCAAATAGCGTTCGCCGGGGTGAAGGATCCATGCCTTTTCGCGGGTTGGACAGAACTCAAAGTAATGATAGCTTGTGGCACCGACCAAATTTTTGGGCCAAATTCTGACTGGTTGAGGGGCGTCGAAATTGGATGATGATGACATAAAGAGGATGCCGGTTTCGGCTCCGTCGGTGGTTCCGCTGATTCTGCACCAGCGGGCCCGGGTGGCATCCCCATCGGCCCAGGTTTTTCCTTCAGAGGTGATCACCTCCGAGTTGGTGCCGGTCCATTCGGGAGTGGCGCGGAATCCGATTCCACCACCGTAGCGGTAGACATCCAGCGACAGGGGCTCTTCGATGGCGGGAGTGAGTTCTGATTCAAAGTCAATTAAAAACCCTCCCCGGACGTTCCAGACCCGGATCCGCCACAGCTCGGTCATGACCCGAACCTGCGCAGGCGCCTGGCCCGCTGTGATGGCAGCATCAAACGCCACATGAGCGTGCCTGACCAGGATCTCAGCGAAAACTGGTCCTGATGTTTTCGAAACGATGCCGTCATATTTCACGGTTCCCTGTCCCTCGCCGAGGTTCCAGAAATCGGTGGTACGACCCTTCCAGGTGACTTTCGTCCAGGGGTTCCATAGGCCATAATGGTGATAATGGTCAGGGGGCTGAATCCAGGTCAGCACCCTTCCTGAGGGCGACCACAGGGGGTGGATGAATCCTGAGCGTGCATAGAGTGGGGATACCCCGGCAGGTGCCGGGTGGCTCCGGAACTGATAGCTTAAGACCGGCCTGTTTGCGGCCACCAGGATAAAGGTTGAATCGGTCTGGATCATGCCGCAAGCTTCGCTGAAAGCCGGCGGTCCGCCACAGGTGAGGAGTCTGTATTCGCGGCTTTCGCCAGCTTTCACAGGAGCGGGAACCACCCAGTTGAGTTCCCGTCCTCCTTCGCCTGAAAGCTGAAAGGGCAGCGCCAGGGTATCTGCACCACCGATCTGCTCAAACCTGAGATTGCTGAATTTTGGAGCCTCACCCAGCGCGACGGTTTTGACAAGATCGGTTGACGAGGCCTCCTGAAAGGTGATCCGGAATGAGAAGATGGCTTCTGACTGGCCCGAGGCCCCATGGGTCAGAAGGAGGAATGGCAGGATCCATAAAAGCCGGATTGTTTTGATCATTAACTGTTTTTTTTGAGCTTCAGGGGTTTTGGTTTTCGGGAGTGTCTATTCCTTTAGCTGCGGGTGGCGTTTCCGGATGTGTTGCAAAGTCTGTGTTCCGGTGTATACGCTGGCCCTGAATCCCTGTCCCCCGGCCCTGATCACTTTGCGTACGAAGCTGGTGCAGTAGATGTGGGCAGGGGCACCGTAGAAGAGGAAACCGCGCTCCTCAAAATCGATTGCCTTCTTCACCATCTTTTTAAGATCGAGCTGATAAACCACGGCGGCATCCAGCCGGCCGTATTTCCGGAGCAGGGGCGTGAGACCGAGGTGGACCAGAATCTCTTCGAGGTTGGTGATCCAGCCATTCTCAATGCGAGCGACAATATCCAGTTTCAGTTCCGGAACATTTCTTTTAGATCTGACCACCCCGTAGAAGTCGGGCCGGGGACCCATCAGGTCGTGTCGGTCGTCGTAACGCCCCAGGTCGAAATACTGGAGTGAACCGTTGACGCCGTTTACCAGGATGACACCGGTGTGGCCGACCATCAAGAAACCGTCGCGGTTGAAATCGATGAGGTGACCGGCAGAATTCCAGAAGCTGCGATAATGGGGAATGGCGATCGGCTCCTCCGGAAAGTTGACGATGATGGCCATGTCGCGGGGCCGATCTGAGGGGTAAGCCGCAGGTGCCTGGGCTGAGCAAAGTAACAACCCGCTGATAATCAGTATCCAGCCATAATTAAGCATCCCATACCGAAGATGCGAAAACCTGTCGATTATTCCAACTGGTAGCGCAACTGGTCTAGCATGATGGGGATTTCATCGGCATTGACTCCGAGCCGGATGAGGTGTTCGCGGTCGTGTTCGAATAGGGTGATGAAATCGCCGATGCTTGATTCAAAGCGCATGATGCTGCCCCGGTAGAATTCGAGGGCGCGTGTGCGATTGCCCTGGCACCAGCTGAGATGTCCGTAGTTTACCAGGTCATAGCGGTTGGGTCCCTTTTCGATCAGTTTCAGATAGTACTTCTC
>CAYGOU010000387.1:0-2454 GCA_964351455.1 uncultured Porphyromonadaceae bacterium | reverse complement strand
AACCCCCTTGCGGTATTTCTCGAAACCGGCCACCGCCTTCCAGTTAGCCGCCGCCGAAGCCGGATTCGTCAGAAAGGCGGTCGCTCCGAGCGAACTGGGGATTCCCCCTGCCACATCCACCAGCAACAGGGTTGCCTCGATTCTCGCATTTTGCAGATTCACCCCACCCGCAGTCAGCATCCCGGTGCGACGGTAATGGCTGTTCTCACGATACCCCTCCGACTGCATATGATGCGCAGCCAGAGTCAGTCCACCCCCGGATGAACGCGCGGTTGCCGTTAATCCCGCCTTAAAGGTGTTGTAGTTGCCAGCTTGCACCGTTGCCTGATCACTCCCCTCCGGGGATACCGGCAAGTGCAGATTGAGCGCCCCACCCAGTCCCGAACCATACAGCGCAGAGGCAGGTCCCTTCACCACTTCGATCCTGGCCAGGGCACCGGGATCCATCTCCTCGGGCGTACTGATCCCATCCGATCCGGTGATGGGTATATCGTTCAGATAGGCCCTGATCCGGTTCGAATTGTAGGGAGTGCGGCTCCCCATGCCCCTTATGGTCAATCTTCCGGTGCCGAAGGTTCCGTTTTGCATGAAAACGCCCGGAAGTGTGTTCAGAGCGGCCGATAAGCTGGTGCCATCTGAAATGAGAAGCCTCTCCCGGTCAACCACCCCCAGGCTTCCGGGAAGCCTGAGAACCGGTCCCCCGAATTGGTAGGCCCCGATGGTGATGGTGTCAATCCTGTGTAACGAATCGGTTTTAAAGAATCCGGCCGACCGACCCTCTGTAACCTGGGCGCTAAGGTTCATTGAAGCAACCATCCCCAGCCATGCGAGAGAGAAAGTGAGGTTCCGGTTCACCATCTGCTCCCCGCTAATCAACCGGAACCAGCCGGAGAATCTTTCCCGGGGTCTCAATGGCCACATAAATGTATCCATCGTTGCCCATCACCACATTGCGAACGCGACCGATCCCATCAAGGAGTTTTTCGCGGTGCATGACCGAGTGTTCGCGGATCACCACCCGCTCAAGGTACTTGAAGCTCAGCGATCCGACCAGCAGATTGTTGCGCCAGGCAGGGTAACGGTCACCCGTCACGAAAGTCATTCCGCATGGTGCGATTGATGGGGTCCAGTAAAACTGTGGTTGTTCCATGCCCTCCTTCTCGGTAAGATCGGTCAGAATGGTACCGTTGTAATTGATCCCGTATGAAATCACCGGCCATCCGTAATTCAGTCCCGGCCTGATCAGGTTCAGCTCATCGCCCCCCTTCGGACCGTGCTCGGTCTCCCACAATTCGCCGGTGACCGGATGAAAGCAGTTGCCCTGGGGATTGCGGTGCCCGTAGCTGAAAATGGAGGGCATCGCACCGGGGGTATTCACAAAAGGATTATCAGCTGGTATGCGCCCGTCGTCGTGGATCCGGTGGATCTTGCCGTTGTGGTTGTCAAGGCGCTGAGGAAAATCGAAATGCTGGCCGCGGTCACCCACGCCGAAAAAAAGATATCCCTTTTCATCGAAAGCCAGCTTGCATCCAAAGTGATGTCCGCGCTCGGTTGCCGGCTTCGCCATGAAGATCACCTCCTGGTCAACCAGACGGTCATCCGAAAGCCTTGCCCGCATGATGGCGGTGTTTCCCATGCGTCGGGGTGTCTGGCTCTCAAGGTAGGAGTAAGCGATGTAAATCCATCCATTCGTTTCATAGTCGGGATGCAGGCAGAGATCAAGCAAGCCTCCCTGGCCGAATGCCATCACCCCGGGTACCCCTTCGATCGGAGGCGACAGTTTCCCCTCTGAGAAAAGATGCAGCGTGCCGGCACGCTCTGAAACCAGCATCTCCCCACCGGGAAGAAAGGCAAGTCCCCACGGAACCGACAAACCGCTGACCACGGTATCCACCCTGAACCGCAGTGCCTCCGTATCATGTATGCCCGATGATCCTGCCTGGGAGCCCCGGATCCTCAGTTCGTCGGGAATTCCCCCTTTCACGTATCTGGCCAGCTCCTCAATTTCGGCATCGGTAAAGGTCTCTCTGAAAGCGGGCATTCCGATATCCTCAATTCCGTCGGTGATGCTCTTTACCACTGAGGCTAAACTCTCCTCCTGCATCCAGGGCTTAACCACAAACTTCTCCAACCGCTCTCCGTGACATCCCGCACAAAATTTCCGGTAGTTCTCATTTTCAGGCAGGGCTCCGCCTGCGAGAAGGGGCAACACTGCAAAAAAAACCGGAACAATCATCCATATTCTGCTTTTCATATTCACCTTTTTAATTGATAAAAAAGTCCGCGCTCAAGCCTGACCGTCTCAACCTTGCCTTCGGCGTCGAGAACATCCAGGTACTTGTTGAGCTCATTCAAATGCAGACCGAGTATCTGCATCAGATCATCGGGAGTGCAGGGCCTGCGGCTGATGGTTTCAAGGATGGCAGCCTCGGTGTCACCCCGGTACGATTGAAT
>CAYGOU010000386.1:0-2473 GCA_964351455.1 uncultured Porphyromonadaceae bacterium | reverse complement strand
ATCATAGGCCACAGACGACAACCGCGGGTAGTAATCTGTCCCCATGGCTGTGAAGATCATGCCCACATAGGTGTTGATAATTGTGAAGCCAGCTGAATAGTAACCAACATCTGCAACACTTCCAGTATGACTTATGAAGATGCGGATAAGGTAGGCCACCACCAGGGCGATAAGACTGCTCAGACTAATCATAATCCCCATAGTCACCATGTTTCTCCCCTCCTTCATTACCATTGGTTTGGTGACTTCCACCTTCTCAGTTTTGACTTGATGGGCAAAATACCCGGAAAAGAAAAGGGTAACGAACGAAGTGATGATAATCACGGGAACGATACCGCGAACACCAAACCGATAGTAGAGGGGCACGGTGATGAGCAGTCCTGCCAGACTACCGTAGACATTGGCCCTGGCTAGCTGTTGTAGCCGGCGCAATCCCTGTAATACAACCAGCTCACCAGTGCTCAGTTGACCAAATAGAAGTGTTACTGATATCCAGACGAATGCCAGCGTATAATCCTTGTTCCCGAACGTAAGGTGGCTTAGCCATGGAGAAAGAAGCAGCATAGCAACAGCACCCAACAGACCGGTACCCCATACCAGTCGACGCAGAACTGCAATAACTGAAGCGATGCGATGATCATTACCAGTAGCTTTTGCCTCTGAAATATTCTTGATAGCACTGGTCCCGAGTCCCAGATTGGTGATTCCGCTGATCAGGCCGGTAGTAGAGGTAAGTAACCCCACGATTCCCATTCCTGAGGGACCCAGCAGTATCGCCACAAACTTGGAACGAACAACCGAAATAATGATCTGAAAGAACTGTACTCCGCCAAAGAGTGACGTTGCTTTCATAATTTGCCGATATGAGTTCTTTCTAGTCATCATTAGTATGATGTTTCTTTCTATGAATTGAATGAATTCACTATTTCCACAACTTGCTCAGCCTCCTCATTGGTGATAATCTGGCTGATAGGTAAGCTGAGTATCTCTCGGTGAATCTTTTCCGTGATAGGTAAATGCAGATTGTTCAGTGCCCTGTATGCCTTCTGTCGGTGTGGTGGCACGGGATAGTGAATAAGTGCCTGTACACCATTATCGTTGAGGTAATGCAGCATCTCATCACGGTTGGGAGTTCGGATCACGAAAAGATGGAAAACATGTGCATGCCAATCGTTCACACGAGGTAAGATCAAGTCGTGGTGCGAAATATGTTCCATGTAATAACGTGCTACCTCTTTCCTACGTACATTGTCACTGTCAAGGTAGGTAAGCTTCACATTCAGTATTGCTGCTTGGATTTCATCCAGCCGGCTGTTGTAACCCTGGTAATCGAATATATATTTGGCACTTGACCCGTAGTTAGCCAATGTCCTGACCTTTTCAGCCAACTGAGCGTCGTGAGTGGTGACTGCTCCACCATCACCCAATGCCCCCAGGTTCTTCCCAGGGTAAAAGCTATGGCCCGCAGCATCACCAAGCGATCCGGTAGTACGCCCGTGGTAACGACAGCCGGCAGCTTGGGCATTGTCTTCTATCAGTTTCAGGTTGTACCGGCGACACAACTCTGCGCACTTATCTGTATAGGCGCATGCCCCATAGAGATGTACCACCATAATCCCCCTTGTCCTAGGCGTTAATGCCTGTTCAATCTTCTCATCATCGATCTGGTAGGTTTCGATGTTAGGTTCAACCAACACCGGCACCAACCGGTTGTCAGTGATGGCAATGATGGAGGCGATAAAGGTGTTCGCAGGTACAATTATCTCATCGCCCTCCTTCATCACACCCATTTCAATGTATGCACGCAATATGAGGCGCAGTGCATCCAGCCCGTTTGCCACACCGATACAGTGGGAAGCACCTATGTACGCGGCATAATTTTTTTCGAACAGCGCTGTTTCTTCTCCTAAAAGATACCAACCGGAATCGATGATCCTCGATACCGAATCATGTATCTCGGCACCGTATCTCGATGTCACCTTTTGCAAATCAAGAAATTTCACCATAACCGAGTCATATTAATGAATGAATGACACCTTCACTGTCTCTCTTATCCAGATCCAGCAGCACCCCGCTTTCAGTGATGTATCCCCGGAGGGTAGCCGGATTTCCGAAGTAAAGGGTATAGGGCGGCAGATCACCCGTAACTACGCTACCGGCACCCACGAGTGCATACTCACCTATCACTACTCCGGGAAGGATCGTGGCATTGGCCCCTATCGTAGCACCCCTCTTCACTACCGTTTGCATCAGACAGTCAACATCATATGCTTTCGATCGTGGTGTCCGCTCATTGGTGAAGGTCGCATTAGGTCCGATGAAGACGTTGTCTTCAATGGTTATGCCATCCCATAGTTGAACACCGTTCTTGATGGTGACATTGTTCCCGACAACCACCTTGTTTTCAATGAACACACTGGCACAGATATTACAGTTCATGCCAATGACTGCCTCAGGCAGGATGACACAATAT
>CAYGOU010000385.1:0-2482 GCA_964351455.1 uncultured Porphyromonadaceae bacterium | reverse complement strand
ACCTAAATCCGTAAACCTAAATCCCCGTCCCTTTGTAAATGATCATCTCGCGTAGGTTAGCAAAACCAAAATAGTTATATTTGTCCTGAATTGCATCAAGAATTCCGGAAGTTTCCGGGTACCAACCGAGCGGCACGCCACGGTGGTCGAGAATGCGGATCTTAACGATTAAAAAAGTGTACAATGAAAATGATTGTGATTTCTGACAGCAGCGATGACCGTTACGGTTTCGCCGAAAGGTTCGTGAATTGCTCTGATGAGGAGCTGATCGGGGCATACAACCATGAAGTGGGCGTCACGGTTTGGGTATCGGCCCGCGGGGAGTTTCTCTATCACCTGCGCAGGGAATTCCTGCAGCGCAAATGGGACGCCTCCCTGTTCATCGACGGAGAGGGCATGTTCATGAATGTAAGGATTCGTCTTGAGAATGGTAAACTGGTAAAAGCCTGAAAAAATGAGTATGAGCAGAAAATTTACTTTCGCTTCTGAATCGGTGTCTGAGGGACACCCCGACAAGATGGCCGACCAGGTGTCGGATGCCATTCTTGATGCCTGTCTCGAAGCGGACCCAGGTTCAAGGGTCGCCTGCGAGTGCCTGATGACCGCAAAAGAGGTTATAGTTGCGGGTGAGGTACATACCACCGCCGACATCATGAATCGGGTCACCGATCTGGTAAGATCAGTCATTCGCGATACAGGACACAACTCCGACTCAGGCTATGAGGCCAAAAGTGTCAGGGTGCGAAACCTGCTCCACGCTCAGAGCGATGAGATCCGCTACGGCGTTGACCAGGGAGGTGCCGGCGACCAGGGACTCATGTTCGGGTATGCCTGTCGCGAGACGCCTGAACTGATGCCCTTCCCCATCCAACTGGCACACCGCATCATGGAGCGGATTGCCGCGATTCGCCACTCCGGAAAAGTCCCCTGGATCCTGCCCGACGCCAAGTGCCAGGTGACGGCGATCTATGACGATGACCAGGTGACCGGCATTGACAACATCATTCTTTCAACCCAGCACGCACCCCACACCAATCACGGCAGCGGGTTCTGGTCGGTTGGCTCCCACCCCCACGGTCACCATGCTGGCTTAAGGGGCGTATCCCACAAGCCGATCGCTGATGTGGTGATCCCTGAGGTCATCATTCCCGAGATTGCCCCCCGGTTTGACCCGAAGGATATCAGGTTTCACATCAACCCTTCGGGCTCTTTCACCCAGGGGGGACCGGTCGGGCGCATACATGGCCCGCTACCTGGCCAAAAACATCGTGGCATCACAACTGGCAGATCGCTGCGTGGTGCAACTGGCCTATTCGATCGGGATGAAAAAACCGGTATCCATGATGCTCGACTTCATGGGCACCGGAAAGATCCCTGAGGTGCAGGTTGAAGAGTATATTCAGAAAAATCTGGATCTTCGTCCTGAAGCCATCATCGCCCGGCTCCTGCTCCAGCGTCCCATTTTCAGAAAGACCGCCACCTACGGCCACTTCGGAAGGGAACTGCAGGATTTCACCTGGGAAAACACCGACCTGGCCGGAGAGTTTGGAAGAATATAACGGATTGCTCATCAGTTGGACACACCGGGGAGGTAACGATATAATCATTTAGATTTCACCGCCGCACCTTACCTTTTTATGAATTTCCTGACCCCGGTGAACCTGGCAGTTTTAACTCTGAGGTGGTAAAAGCCATCCGGCAATCCGGATACATCAATTTTTGCTGATCCGGCAATCGTTTCCGTTATCACCAGGGTTCCGTTTAAACTGTAAACCTCGACTGTGGTACTGCTTAAATCCGAAGTTTGAATATTCAACACATCGCAAACAGGATTTGGAAACAGTAACAGTCCTGTTACACTGGTGATAGAGTCGGTGATCCCCGAGGCCATGAGCGAACCCCGCAGACTGAGCTCTGCAATGGAGGTTCTCACATCCGACTGGCTCCCGTCGCCTAACCAGGAGTTGGTGCATGAAAACTTCAGATATCGTCCGGGACTTTCGGCAAAGAGCACATATTGTGTGAGCTCTGTGTAAAAAAAGGTTCCGGATGCAACCGGTGCTCCCCAGTCAATGCCATCGGAGCTTAAGTAAATGTTATAGTCTGCCACCCGTCCCTCCCAGGGGGCCGTCCAATTGGAATTCGCTGTATAAAAAAGTTCATTAATCAGGTAGATCTGGCCTAAATCGATGATCATTTCATGGGGTCTGGGAAAGGCATTGCCCCAAGGCACATGGTAATAGGTGTTGATATTTCCATCGAAGGCTTTATATCCCTCATAGCCAAATTGTGAAGGCGGCGATGAAACCAATCTCCAGTCTGCTTGCGGGATAAGGGGCAACCGGGAGGCAGGTTCGGGAATGGTAACCGTAAAGGAGATATGGTCAGTCCCTGAAAACCGGATGTCGGTGACCTCAATGCCTGACGCCCGGCCATCCCACCAATGGGTGTCCGGTTCTGAATCAGGGGTGAAGGTATATCC
>CAYGOU010000384.1:0-2494 GCA_964351455.1 uncultured Porphyromonadaceae bacterium | reverse complement strand
GCCGGTGGCGCAGGCGAGGCTGGGGGCTCCAAACTGGCCTTACATCGGCTACAGCTTCAGCGATGAAATGAGTCCGTTCAACATCCGTCTGAAAACTGTAGCAAGGGCATACATGTACCTGATTGCTTTCAGGGTGCATTACCTTGAAGTTGATCATGCAGGTGACAGTGTGATGCAGGTGGCCGGATTCCTTTTTGAACCCCGGTATTACGACAATCCCCCCGAATACTCACCACAACGCGAGACCTTTGGGTTCGATCTCAATAAACAGATGCCCTTTCAATACACCCTGAACATCCTTCGCCGTATCATTCCGGTTGACCCGGCGGTTGATTTCAGGCAACTCCGCTATTTTGAAGTTTCTGTATGGGCAGGCGACCGCCACCTGAAAAACTTCATCCAGATGAATGAGCGTTTTGATGATGACAGAAGTTTGTATTTCAATAATATACAAAATGGGGTTGGGGTCTTTGGATCATGCAGCCACGTTGAATGCCCGGGCATCTACCCCGATCCAATCCTGATGGATTCACTTGTCAATTCGAAGCTGCTTCAACCTTTGGGCTTCCGGCCAGGATTTTTCAGGCGGTTTGCTCAACCTTCTGGGGCAGCAGAACCACTCACTCTCACTAAGATCCTGAGCTATGAAAGGGAATAGCTTAAATTGGGTCTTTGGCGCTATCCTGCTCATATTCAGTCAGACAGTTCCCTTGTCTGCACAGGAGTTGCCCGGGCATCTTACGGGTTATGTGTACGATGCTGCAACCGGGGCACCTGTTTTTCTTGCAACCGTTGCGGTAGAGGCGACCAGCCTGGGGGTTGCTACAGAAGAGAACGGTTTTTTCTCGATCCGTTCGATTAATCCCGGCGATCAGCTGCTGGTGATAAGGTTTGTAGGGTATGAAGAGAAGCGGGTTCCGGTAACGATCTATCCCGACATGGTGACACGCGTGGTGATCAGGTTAGACCAGACCACCCTCGACATCAATGAAGCTACCATTTCAGGTGAAAGACAACGATACGAACGGGTGGCACCTGTGGCTTCACACCGACTGACTCCTGAGAAGATGAACATGATCCCATCGTTTGGGGGACAGGCAGATTTGGCACAAATCCTTCAGATCCTGCCAGGTGTCACCTTTACGGGCGACCGTGGAGGACAACTCTATATTCAGGGAGGAGCTCCCAGTCACAACAAGGTTCTGCTGGATGGGATGACCATCATGGCGCCCTTCCATTCGATCGGTTTTATGTCGGTCATTGATCCGGAGGTGCTGCAAAGTGTTGATGTGTACAAGTCGGGATACGGAGCAGAATACGGAGGCCGGATATCATCGGTCATCGACATCCGCTCAAGGCCCGGGAACCGTGTAAGGCATGCCGGGTCGGCCAGCCAGTCGCCCATGGGATTGGGCCTGAGGCTGGAGGGACCAATTATTCCGATGACCGAAAAGAACGGGGTCTCATTATCTTACCTTGTGTCGGGCAGAGCCTCGATAATTCGCACCACAGCACCTCTGATCTACCCCCACCTTGACTCAATCGGATTACCATACCGGTACCGCGACTTCTTTGGTAAAGTTTCGGCCACTGACAAGATTGGAAACCAGATCGATTTCTTTGCTGTGAATTTCTCAGACAGTTACCATCATTCAGAAACGGTTGTCTCTTCATGGAATACAACGGGAGGAGGCCTGTCATACATCTTTTCGCCACCCGACGGAGCAAACCTGTTTCTCACCCGGATCGCATATTCGGATTACCAGGGCACCTTTACCGAACAGGAGCGCTCGCCTCAGCTCACCCGGTATGAGAACGTGGATGTAAGTCTAAGGGGCCTCAATCTCATGCCGCATCATGAGTTTATGTGGGGCATAGAGTTTACCACCATGAACACCAACCACACCTTTCGCGGTTATGATGAGGTGGTTAAACGCGAGAACAACCACACGAGCGACATTGTGATGTTTCTGCGATCGAAAATCACCCTGGGATCCTGGTTACTTGAGCCGGGTTTTCATCTTCGTTTGTATAGCTCTTATTTCCAGTGGCTTCCTGAGCCCCGGATAAAACTTCGCTACAACCTGACCGACCGCCTCTTCATAAATTTCGCGGGTGGATTATATTCGCAGAGCCTGGTTTCAACCACCTCAGAGCGGGATGTGGTCAATCTCTTTCAGGGATTTTATACCGGAATGGAGATTGTGCAGGACCATTTCAGGGGAAAGCGGATCAACAATCCCACGCAGCGCTCCTGGCATGCTGTGGGAGGCTTAGGATGGCAGGGTGAAAACAACCTGCGCCTTTCGGCTGAGACCTATGTCAAGAATTTTTGGCTGCTGGTCAATTACAACAACCACAGGATTTACGAAACCTATGGATCCGATCCCGATGTTCCGGAGTACCTGAGCAGGTTTTTTCTGATAGAAAAGGGATGGGCTTACGGACTTGACCTGCTGGCCGACTGGACAGGCAGGTATCATCACCTTTGGGT
>CAYGOU010000383.1:0-2495 GCA_964351455.1 uncultured Porphyromonadaceae bacterium | reverse complement strand
GATGCTCAAGGGGGTACGGCGCGGTGAACCGGTTGAGGATGAACTGACCCGGCGGGTGCTTCAGCGCAGTGCAGCCACCGCCTATTACATCTCGCTTTTCATATGGGTCTTTCTGCTTTACCTCAAAGACCGGGTCACCTTTGACACGGAGGTATTGCTGGGCACCGGGATTCTGGGCATGGCGGTTGCCTTTGCCGTCTGCTGGGTCATCTATTATCTGAGGGGTTTGCGAAATGGATAACCGCATCCGTGAATTCCGTGCCAGGCACGATCTCACTCAGGATGAGCTGGCAAAGCGGGTTAACGTACGCCGCGAGACCATCGTCTTCCTGGAGAAAAACCGGTACAACCCCTCGCTGAAGCTGGCACACGACCTGGCCAGGGTCTTCGGGGTGAGCATCGAGGAGCTGTTTATTTTCGAGGACACCACGGGTATACAATAGTGAACTTCTTTGTACTTTGCACCCCACTAAACGATGTACTTCAGACTAATTGTATCCATGATGAAAAAGCTTTCTCTCGTCCTGTTCACCCTTGCGCTGACATCAGCGATGTCGCTTTTTTCGCAGCAGCAATCCGATCCCGCCCTGCATTCGATTACAGCAGCAGAGTTAAAGAATCATCTGTTCTTTCTGGCCTCTGATTACATGAACGGACGATATGCTCCCGGTCCTGAGTACGAGATCGCCGCCCAGTATGTGGCCACCCAGTTCAGGGCAGGAGGGGTTGAGCCCGCTGTTACCGGCGAAAACGGGGATAAGAGCTATTTTCAGGGGGTGCCCTTTGCCCGCACCCGTTACAATGAACAGCTACAGATAAAGGTGGCACGACGGGGATCTGAAAAAGTTCTGAATCACCTGCAGGATTTCAAGGTGACCATGGGCAACCTCACAAGTCTTGACGCCCTTGAGGTTGTTTATGTTGGTTATGGCATCGAAGAGCCGGGACAGAACTGGAATGACCTGAAGGATCTTGACCTGAAAGACAAGGTGGCTCTTTGCCTGGCCGGAGCGCCGGAGAAAGACGGAAATCCGGTTTTTTCAGAGGAGATTCATGCGAAGTACACCGGCCGGCGGGGGCTCTACACCAAACTCTTCACCAACCTGGCAGGCAAGGGGGTGGCAGCCATTATCGTAGTTGACCCGGCCGATGAATCCGGGGAGCTCTATGCCCGGATGTCATCGTCATATGCCACTGAGCGGGTGGTATACAAAGGAGCGACCGAGCGGGGCTCATCGCGCAGCTTTCCGGTGGTCTTCACGGCCACGCCCGCCATTTTCGACCTCCTGATGGAGGGGAGCAAAAACAATCCGAACCGGCACCCTGACAATATCCTGCTGAATTATAAACCGCAGGCACTTCCCGGACAGAAGCTATCGTGCAAGGTCGAGATTCTGGGAGAAGATATGATCTACTCAAAGAATGTGATCGGCATCGTTCCCGGAACCGACCCCGAACTGAAGGATGAGTACATCGTGGTGGGGGCCCACCTCGACCATGTGCGGCCACAGCGCGGACAGGTTTACAACGGGGCCGACGACAACGCCAGCGGATCGGTAGGGGTGATCGAAGTTGCCGAAGCGTTGGCCATGAACCCAACCAAAAGATCGGTGCTGTTCATAACCTTTACTGCCGAGGAGATGGGACTGCTGGGCTCATCGTGGTTTCTTGAGAGCGGACTGGTACCAAAAGAGCAGATCCGCTTCAACATCAATCTCGACATGATTGGCCGCACCGAACCTAAAAACGAGGATACGCGGGCACACTGGGTGGTAACCGACAAAAAATATGTTGAAAAGCTGAGCGAATTCATCAGCGGGGTGAACGAGGGGGTGACCGACTTTCCGCTGCTGTTCAACAACGACGACGACTCGCCCGGGGGCAGCGACCACATGACCTTCATGCGCGAGGGGATTCCCGCCTTTTTCTTTTTCTCGGGGGTTCATGCCGACCTCCACCAGCCGGGGGATGATCCTGAAAAGATCGACTACGCGAAGGCCGAGAGCCTCAGCCGCCTCAGCTACCTGCTGACCCAAAAGCTGGGCAACATGGAGAAGGTGCCCGATTTTCTTTAGCATTTGTTGATCTGAGGTTGAACCATATCACGGACTGGTTGTTTAAGTCGAAATGCATCGACTTATGAAGATAAAACAATATGTTCTCGTGGCCACAGTGATGCTGGCGACCACCGCGGTTTTCGGACAGAGAAGCGGATCGATCTCCGGAACTGTTTCAGATCGCCAGTCGGGCGAGAAAATTCCTTTCGCTACCGTTGCACTGCTCCAGGATCAGTCGGCCTTGCCCATGGGTGCTGTTTCAGATCCCGGGGGCAGGTTCATTATTGAGAGGGTAGGTTACGGGGAATACCAGGTGGTGGTTTCATTCATCGGATTCGGCAGCGACACCCTGAAGGGGATCATCCTGTCGAAGGAGCGTCCCTCGGTTGACCTGGGAATCATCACCCTGGCGCCGTCGAATGTTGCCCTGGATGCTGT
>CAYGOU010000382.1:0-2502 GCA_964351455.1 uncultured Porphyromonadaceae bacterium | reverse complement strand
ACTCCCAACAGGCCAGAAAGACTTTGCCAGTTTGAGTTTTTTCTTCCCATAGCAGTTGTCGGTCCATTTCTTCCACGATCGACCGACATGGTTGCAGCGAAAGTTCCCGCGTAATTCACCGGAAGCTGATAGCCGGCATACACAACCTGATCAAAACCGGCAGGGGATGAAAAGCGTGCGGTAATCCGGCTGTTGTTCACCAGGCCGTCAATGAGAACAGAATCCCTGGCTTTGACCTCCCCTTGTTCATTCCAAATAAAAACCGGAAGCCAGACATCACTCTGTTCGTGAGGCGCCGATTCAATGAAGAGGTCGAGGCCCGTGATCATGAGTGTTTTTCCGGTTTGGTTGGAAAACACCTCGGCAAAAGCATCGATGCCCATCCCGTTCTGGCCGGGCAGATAAGAATCAGCCCCCAGTCTTATGGATTGACTGTGCTCATTGGCTGAAATATTTGAAACCTGTGATGAGCGCATGATGAGCGGATCTCCCACCGCCCTGACCATATTATAGTGCCACAGGGTATTTTCGATACCATCGAGGGTGATGCTCATTGTTGCATCGTAATCGCCCACCGCAACCGGCTGCAAACTCGCCCCTGAAAGCATCACCGGAAGACCGTCAGGACCGTAGGTATTAAACTGAACAGGTCGGTTCAGCAGGTTACCTAGATCAGACAACTCCACCTCTCTTCTGACCGGAACCCTGGTTTCGGAAACCATAAAACCAGCTGATTCAACAACATGGATGGTTTGCTGTATGGAGTCTGACCCGAGCTCATTGAATACCCTTAGCCTGACTACCTTAAGTCCTGGAGACTGAAAAACCACCCCACCGGGATCCTGTTGATCAGACCGGGCAGGAGAAGCATCCTCAAATCGCCATTCCCATCGTGTTGGCGCTCCGGTACTTAGATCGGTAAAATAGGCAATTTTTCCGGTCGCAGCATGTTCAGGTCTCACTGAAAAATTGGCAAGAGGCTGTCCCGCCAGCCAGGGATCGAAACCGTTGATCACCAGCTGGCCCGTGTTCCAGGGATCCAGCCAGTATTTTAGCTGGTTTGATGAATCGGGATAACGGTCCCATGAAATAGAAAACTTCTGGTAGTAATCGTTGAAATTATAGGCACAGCTTGCATCACCACCGGTCAGGTCGCCTATGATCTTATGATCCATGTTAAAGAGGGGTGATCCTGAAGAACCGCCTTCGGTTGTTCCGAGATCCCATTGTGAAATCTTCCAGTGGGTGTTTGAATCATAACCCCCTCCGAAATCACCTGTGGTAACTCTGCGGTTGGCCTTCGAAATCTTTTTGACATCTCCGCTCGGATGATGAATCGACACCACTGAATCGTAATAGACGACCAACCGGCGATCCCATCCGGCATAATAGGGGTCGTAGCTTTCAGGAGGGACCACCGTCAGCTCCAGCAGACTAAAATCCACCTTTGGCGAAGTGGCTTTAAGGCGGGAACCTGAAATGGTATAATTCTGAGGTCCGTTAGGACCGGCGCAGAAGGGGCTTTCATACTTAAAGTAGAACACCGACTGCTGCGCCATGCTCTCGTTCCTGACGCAGTGGTTGGCCGTCAGCAGATATGGGTGGCCATTGTTTGCGGTGCTGTTGATCAATGCACCGGAACAGAGCCAGATGCCACTCACCACAAACTTAACGACCGAACGCTTTTCAAGCTGCCAGTCGGCGCCTGCGGGGCAATTGATATCCACGTTACACGAACCCGACTTGCCGAAATCGTTCCGTCCTGAAAAAGCTCCTTTGTAATCGAGTGAAATCCGCCCTATTTCAAGCAGGGGTTGCTCCTGCACATCTGCTTCGACATTTAGCTCCACAATCAGTTCTTCGCCAGGAACCGGAGCCACTGCTAATTGGCCATAAGATTTGTTGTTGTGTTCTGAAAAAGCACCCAATCTGTATTGCCCATCCGGTGAATAGAGATAAAGCGAAGTGCCCGGAACCAGGCGGTAACGGCTGAAAATGATATTGATCGACGAAACTCCGGGTGCACTCACGCGCAGGCGCCAGATTTTTCTGCCATCCCTGAGGCGAATCCACTCTCCGGAAGAATAGGCCTGCAGAACCGTGTCTTTGGGCCATGCAAAGAGATAAGACTTTGTGAAATGAGCCTGCGTTTTTTCCCATCTTTCAAGGGTTTCAGAATCCGGAAGGCGGGCTTCAACCGAAGTGGCCGGCAAGGGGAGGCCTTCAACCTGGCTCCATGGGGTACCCGGCTTGCTGACCTGTCCAATTCCTGAAACATTGACAATCAGGAAGAAAAAGAAAATATTGCTGGGCCTCTTCATTAAACGCTTCAATGACGAGCCAAAAATACAGAATTAATGGAGGATTGCGCGTTAAAAAACCACCTGATTCGGACCGATGCCCACTTCAAGTGAATCGACCGGATTGCCATCGCGGTCGTAACGGAAAAGAAACCCAGGCCCGGTAAAGGATTTGGCCTCCAGTGCGTAAAGCATCCGCGAC
>CAYGOU010000381.1:1909-2520 GCA_964351455.1 uncultured Porphyromonadaceae bacterium | reverse complement strand
CCTCACCCCCTAGCCCCCTCTCCCAAGGGAGAGGGGGAACTAAGTAACAAGAACCTGCAACCAGTAACCTGCAACCAGTAACCAGTAACCAGCAACCAGCAACCAGTAACCAGTAACCAGTCCCCCATGTCCCTGCTTCTCCTCATCCTCCTCCTTTTCGCCATCCTCCGCACCGGGGTGCTGGTGGTCAATCTTTTATCGAGGCCGTGGCTCAGGGATCGGGAGATTGACGGGAGGGTCTCTGTTTCGGTTCTCATCCCTGCCCGCAATGAGGAGAAGAACATCGGCCGGCTGCTGGATGGGGTCAGGCGTTCGGTTGGCTTTCGAGCGGATGGAGAACCATCTGCCAGGGATGCAGGCGATCTTGAAATTCTTGTTTACGATGACCAGTCGACGGACCAGACTGCTGAGATCGCCCGACGGCATGGAGCCAGGGTGATCAGCGGCATCGATTTGCCGGAGGGATGGCTTGGTAAGAATCACGCCTGTCACCGGCTGGCAAAGGAGGCCAAGGGAGAGTGGCTCATGTTTCTGGATGCCGACGTTGAGGTCAGTCGCGAGCTGATCCGCAACGCCGTGGCCTGGTGCCAGAAAAAAAGGGTACGGCTGCT
>CAYGOU010000381.1:1615-1899 GCA_964351455.1 uncultured Porphyromonadaceae bacterium | reverse complement strand
AGCAGGAGATGAAAAGTTCAGGTGAATGGATGGTGGTTCCGCTCATCAACTGGATTCTCACCAGCCTGCTTCCGCTTATCATGGTCAGGATCTGCAAATGGACCTCCTTTTCGGCGGCAAACGGTCAGTTCATGCTCTTTGACGCCACCCTGTACCACCGTTTTCAATGGCATGAAATGGTGAAATCGGATCCGGTTGAGGACATTCTCATTTGCAGGAGGATGAAAAAGAGGAGGTTCAGGGTCGCCACAATGCTCGGAAACAATGATATCCGATGCCGGATG
>CAYGOU010000381.1:0-1605 GCA_964351455.1 uncultured Porphyromonadaceae bacterium | reverse complement strand
TATCAATCCCGCAACCAGGCAATATCCGGATTTACAAAAAACACGGGACAATTCTTCGGAAACAGCCGCATCTGGATGCTGCTGTTCACCCTGCTGACCACACTGGGACCGGTGGTTCCTATCCTGGTCCTGCTTTTCCCGTCCCTCTTGAAGGATGATCTGCTGATCTCAAGTTTTCCTGATCTCCGGTTCATTTTACCACTTACAATCCTCGTTTTGCTGGTGATCATCCGCCTGCTCTTCGCATTGGTAAGCAGACAGTCGGTGATGAAAAACATGCTCTTCTGGCCACAGCAGCATCTCAATCTGTTGTTGCTGGTATTGAGGAACTTAAAGTTCCGGAGCGGAGGGGTGCTCGATTGGAAGGGACGCAGCATCAAAACCAAATCCTGACCATCGTTGTTACAAGCGATAGATGAATACTCTATGAACGATCAACATATCTCCCGTAACTCTTCGTCACCCTTTGTAACCTACCGTAACCTTTCGTTACTCATGGTAACCCTCTCCCTCCTGCTCGCCGCCCTGCCGGTCCAGGCACAATCAACCTTTCGTTCTCAGATCTATACGGCATACATTGGCGGAGATATGAACGCCTGGGAGCGGGCGCTGAAGTCAATGCCGGCCAAAGTGGCGGACAACGAAGCGCTGTATGAATATGCGCTTGCTCACTACGGTTTTATCGGATATTGTCTGGGAATTGATCAGAAGGATCGGGCCAGGTCGGTTCAGGACAAAACCGAGGAGCTGGCCGGGGAGTTGCTGAACCGCGAGCCCGGAGATCCAAGGTTTCATGCCCTGCGGGGAGCCGTTTACGGCTTTCAGATGGGATTTCAGAAGCACCTTATTCCGGTGGTCGGTCCGAAATCATTGAAGGCCATCAACCGGGCACTCGAGATCAGCCCCTCTTCTCCTGAGGCTCTGATTGAATCGGGTAATAAAGACTGGTACATGCCTCATGTTTTCGGGGGTTCGAAAGAGCGTGCCATCAGAGATTATGAGAAGGCGATCCGGCTGATGGACCGTGACCTGGATTTCCAGAAGGAGAATTGGTATTATCTCAACGTGCACATGATCCTGGCCGGGTGGTACAATGAGCGGGGACTCACCTCCAGGGCGCGGGGCATTTACCAGAAACTGCTGAGGATCGAGCCGCGCTTTCAGTGGGCGCAGGAGCTGAACCGGTGATCGCCGGCTTCTCAGGCCTTCTGTCCGACATACCTGACCACCTCCGCTTCGCCGTCATGTCCAGGTCCCTCTGAAAGAAGGAGGGTTTGATGCGATCGCACGATGGTTTTCAACCTGGAAAACAGGCCATCTATTTCATCAAGTGAAAAAAGCATTTCAGAAACCTTCGGTCCACCCGTGTTCCGGCTAATCTGGTTTTTCTCAAACCCTTCAAGAATCAGAATTCCCCCGGGTTTCAACTATTTCACAAGATTGTTGAAAAAGGGTTCTCTTACCTCAGGCATGAAATGGGTGAATATGAGTGCAATGGCATCAAAATATCCATTCCCGGACTTGAAGTCTTCAGCCCCCATCAGTTCATAATGTATGGATACATCGTGGCGGCCGGCAAAGGCGAGTGCCTTATTACGTGCCACG
>CAYGOU010000380.1:0-2521 GCA_964351455.1 uncultured Porphyromonadaceae bacterium | reverse complement strand
CCCTGAAGGGAAGGGCCAGCTCGTCGAGTCCCGCCATCAGGTCGAAGCGCCCCCCGCCGACGGCGCCGGCCATCATGAAATCCTCGAGGTCGTTGTGGGTGAACTTCACCCCCGCGAGATTGGGAATCGCGGGCGCCGCCAGCTCAAGAAACTGCGACATGGGAGTGGACAGGCCGGTGAGCACGGGAATGTGATAGTAGTAAACCGGCTTGTGGGGCACCGCTTCGGCCACTCGCGCGCACCAGGCGACCGCCAGCTCCGGCGTTGCCGGCTTCTGAAAGAAGGGAGGCGTCAGCGAAATGCCATGCACCTCATCGAAGGATCCCGCATGGATGGCCAGGGCACGGCTCTCGTCGAGCGACAGATGTCCCGCAAACACAAAAAGCCTGAAACCGGAGCCCCGCACCGCATCACACCACGCCTCAACCATCACCCGCCGCTCATCCGAAGTGAGATGATACCCCTCAGCGGTGGTGCCGTTGACAAAAACCCCCTTTACCCCATTCCGCACCAGAAAGCCATACAGCTCAGGAACCAGCGCGGGGTTGATCTTACCACTTGAAAGCATCGGGGTATGCGGGGCGGAGATTAATCCTTCGGAACTTAACATAATACTTGTTACTTGATACAGGTTTACAGTTTACAGTTTACGGTTTACGGTTTTAGGTTTACGGTTTTAGGTTTACGGTTTTAGGTTTACAGCAAAATGTCTAATGTTAAATGTCTAATGTCTAATGAAACTTGTTACTTGGTTCCCCCTCTCTCCTGGGAGAGGGGGCCAGGGGGTGAGGTGCTCATTCATCATTCATCATTCCTCATTCATCATTTCTCGCCTATCGCGTATCGCGTATCGCGTATCATAATTATCATCCCCTTCCCTTCCGGAACCACTAAACTCTTCTCAACGTCTACTTGCTCTGCCTTCTGAAAGTCTTTCACTTCGGGTATGGTGATTTTCGCGTTCTTCGGATCGATGCCGAGTTTTTGCCAGTCGATGTCGAGTTTCACGCGGGCCGGTCCTGCGGCCCACGAAGCTACTGCGACGAGCGCCGCTCCTGGTTTGCGGTAAACGGTGGCCGGGATGTCGGGCCTGCCGGTTTGCACCGGACCGTCATCCACCCAGAACCCGATCATTTCGCTGTCGGCGATGCCGAACTGGTCCCACAGCCTCCAGAGCGGGGTTGGATCGCCGCTCCAGGGGGCGCGTGAGGTCATGCCGAAGAGCATGCCCCGCCACTGGTTGCCGCCCTTTTCGAGCATCTCGCCCATGAGTCCGAATGGTATGCCGGCCACTTCGGTCATCCAGTATTCAGGACCGGCGTCGTAATCGAAGTACTCACCGAACCATAGGCGGTCGACGTACGGAAAGTGCTCCATGTAGAGGTGGGCCGAGTTCACGAATCCATCGCGCTGGTTGAACTGGTTTGCCGAGTGCAGGTCGATGCGGGTGCCGGGGTTGCTGCCCTGCAGGATCTTGCGTGCCCGCTGCATGACGCTGCGGTCGAAGGCCACATCGTCGATGTAGAGTCCGTCGATCCCCACGTTGTTGACCAGCCAGTGGAGTCCCTCGAGGTAGTAGTTATGCCAGCGCGAGACGCCCGAGTTGATGACGGCGGCATCCTTGAGGTCGGGTACGAACCAGGCGGCGATGTAGTTGTGGTCGAGGTGCTCCTGCAGCCATGAGTATCCGCCGCCGGGACCGTAAGACAGGATTTCGTCGCCGAGCGACTTGAGGGCCCAGAGTTCGGGACAGTAATTAGTGAGTTCGCGCACGGTGTAGTAGATCTTGACCTTGAAATCGCGCTCATGGGCCTCATCGATGTAGGCCTTCATCTCGCGGGTGGTGATGAAGGGGTAGTTGATGTTGGGATTTATGTCGTTGGCATGATGCACGTTGATGGTGTTGGCCCCGGTGGCGGCGATGGTGTCGATCGGCTTGAAGCTGTGGTAATAGCGGTCGTGCCACTGCTTATCGGTGTCGATGGGCCTGAAGGGGGTGACCAGCAGGTGCATGTTGAAATGGAGGGTGTCGCCCGGATTGAGGGTGCGGGCGCCCGAGGCGGCGGTGAGCAGGTAGGCATCGGTGCCGCGTTCGAGGCGGATCGATCCCTTGCCGTCGTTGGCCCACGATGGGGGCATGTTGAGCGGCTTCTGCTGGTAGAAGTTGGTGTTGAGGGGCCGCTCATAGTTTTCGGCCCTGAAGCTGGCCTGGAGGCCGGCGTTCACGGTTCCGATCCAGGCGCCGTCGATGTTGAAAAAGGGATCCCAGCGGTAGGTAAAGCGATCGGGCGCATACCCTCCCCGGCGTCCCAGTCCCAGCATGTATTCGGCCACCTCCGGATTGAACGGAATCTCAAGGCGGATGTCGGCCACGGCGGTGGGCTCACTCACCGTCAAGGCCATCTCATAGGTGAGATACCCGTCAAACTCAAGTCCTCCCGTAACATGCAACCTGCAACCCGCAACCTGCATCTCCGACTCCCACGAAACCCTTCCCTCACCCCTCTCCGTAAACCTCACC
>CAYGOU010000379.1:0-2531 GCA_964351455.1 uncultured Porphyromonadaceae bacterium | reverse complement strand
GATTTCTCGATTTGGGTTCCGCCGTTTGCGAGAAAGTCGTCGATTCTGGCCCAGATGGTGCGACGCTCGACATCGAGAGAGACGAGGTCCTTCACGATCAGGAGGCGCTTGTCATCGGCCAGGGTTTCGTTGGCCATGTCGGCATGAAGCTTTGCCATGATGGGGATTATTTCCTTGAGGCGGGCCTTTGCTGCATCGAACTCAGCGGGCAGTGAATCAAGGGTTCCTTTTTCGCCGGGAGCGGTGCTGGACGGTGTTGCCGATGGTTCACCGGTTACAGCAGTGATGCCAGGCCCTTCGGCGGCCGGATCCGGATTATCATCGGATCCGGAGATGATGGTACCCGGGTTGGCTGGCGGTTCACCTGTTGAAGATTGTGCGCCGGTTCCCGCAGGTGAATTACCTGTTACTGTTTTTACAGGGGCGACGGGAACCTTGTTTCTGGAAGATTCGGCCTTTGCTGCCTTTTCGGAAATGGCGATTGCCTGTTTGAATGAATCTGGAGAGCGGCGGATGTCTCCCTCGATGCGAACAATCTCGTCGACAAGCAAGGAGAAACGGCTGCTGTTCTGTGCATCGTTCCTGATCCTCTCATTGGATGGAACATTGTTGAGGTACTGTCCATATCTTGCCTTTTTTGATACCGAGGCGAATAGGTTGAAATACCTTAGTCCTTCGTGATAGTCACGATTGCTGTTTGCGAGCCAGCGCTGTATGCTTTTTAAAATCATATGCAAAAAAAATTATAAGCGCACCTTACCCCATAACGGGACAAGGCGCGCTCTGGTTACTGATTAAGGAGCCGGATAGGTTCCGGTTTCCATATCGAGCTTTGTTTCCAGGATGACGTATGGGACGAAGCTTTCGGCTTCTGCGTTGAATGTCATCCCCTTCCTGTCGGCAGCTGCCGCGCCACCATCGAAAGCGGGTTTCGTGTGGGCAGGTAGTCCTTTTGAGCCGACCATGTACTGGGTACCGTCTGGGTCTTCAATGACATAATACCCTGGGGTATTGTTCACTTTCCGGCCAAAAGCCGAGTTCTCGGCCTTGTTTCCCGGGTGAAAATAGGCGAGTTTTTGAACGAACGACTGTCCGTCTATCTCACCCTGATTTTCGGCCGATAGCTGTACGGTTCCTTTTGTTGCGTATATTGTGACAGGTGTTGCATCTGACGGTTGTGTTTCGGGATCGACCGGATTATTCTGGAACTTTCCTTTTGCTGTTACCGTATCAATTGCAGATGCCCCGCTTTCTGGTATAATTATTTCAGGAACGATATCGACCGATCCGGCCGGAAAAAAGAGCAACCTGTTTTTATAACCGCCCATATTCTCGGAGCCTACGGGCCAGTCGAGTGGTCCGAACCCAACAGGCAGCACGACGGCCAGAGTGAACGCGGCATCGTGACTACCTGATGTGAACAGGATGATTGCGAGAGCAAAAATAATGAGCGTGATGCATGATTGGAGTATTTTTTTCATTGTCTTTTAAGTGTAAGTATCCGGCTCCCCGATTAAGAGGAGCCGGACGGGGTTAATGTTAATAGTCTCCTGAATGGACGAAGTCTGCGGTGATGGAGTTGTACTGATCGTTGCAGAGGAACACCTTTCGGTGGATGTCGAGGATGCGGGTGTCGTAAGCGGACTGGCACCAGAACTGGACCTTGTTGGGGTCTACATCGACGCTGCGGACCTGTACGAATTGCTGATCGTTGACCATGCGGGTACCCAACTCAAGGAGTCCTGGTTTGATGAGCATGAGCTGAGAGCCGGTGGCAAACTCTGGCTCACTGATTACCTGAAGCTTGGGGATGTTTGCCTTGTCGCGCAACATGGCGATGACCTGTTCACGGGTGGGGTCGCTGAAGTTGGACACGTGAGTCTGATACCATTTCACGGCATTGTTTATGACGTGATCGGCAGCATATAGGATAACCTCTCCACGGCGCAAAGCCGGATCTGCAGAGCGGAGGAATTCGAGCAGTTTGAGATAACCGTCTGTTTCCACAGCTGGCTCTGCTCCTTCTCCATCGGGGTCTACCATGACCGGGAACGCACCGGTGGCAAACTGGTTTTTGTTTGCTTCGGCGATGAGCCCGGAGGTAACCAGTTCCTTGATGGTTTTGTTGAATCCGTTGAATGAATCTGCAGCTACTGCATTCTCTCCCTTAGTGATGTCGCGTTCTGCCGTGAAGATGTTGTAAGCAATATCTTCACCGAAAGAGATTGCGATATCTTGCAGCAACAAATACTCAAGCGGATGCTTTTTGGACTTGTTGTCTACGGATTCGCCCTGGTTGCTGAGGATATTGTAGTCCTCATAATTGGTGACGTTATCGGGCACCTGAGCGTACACGATTTCCGGCTTTAATTTTGCTTCGTAGAAATCGAGCAACTCGCCGGTTTGTTGGATTGCAGTTGGCACGTATGGGCGAATGATATCGCCTTTACGACGTTTTGAGCGCACGATATGCTCTCCTTTATTTACCTCCACGATGTTGAATCGCATGCGCAGTGCCGCATCGTTTAGCG
>CAYGOU010000378.1:0-2537 GCA_964351455.1 uncultured Porphyromonadaceae bacterium | reverse complement strand
CCGTGAAATCATCGAATCAATCAACAGTCAGATCATACGGGAGCAATCAATACGCGATCGCTTATCAACCGATTTGTTCAATGCCCGCGACGATGCCGCCCGAACGAGTCTCAGTGCGCAGATCAAAGACATCGACCGGCGAATCATGGGCCTGCAATCTACCCGGCAAAATGAAGAGGACGCCGTGACCACCCTTCAAACCGGAGAACTGGTGCATACCCGTCAGCCATTTGATGATTTTGCCAGGAATAAATTCATTTATGACACCCACGCACATGTGGCCCGGGTAAATGCCACCCGGCAGATTGCCGACCGGATCTATCGTCAAATCAATCTCTTGTCCGGAGAGCAGAAAGAAAAAGCACAGGAAATGGCTGACAAATTCCTCGATGCCAGAGCTGTGGTTTCAGGCGACTACGAAAATGCCCTGAAACTCAGAAACGCCTTTAATTCCCAGATCCAGGGAAGTGCCGAATTTGATTATCAGATGGCAAAGGTAGCGGAGTCGGAAGCCGATGAAAACGAATTTATCGCTCAGACAACCATTATGGTGGCAGGAGCCGCTTTTATGGGTGTGGGGTCCGCCGGACTGGCACAGTTATACGGGGCGGAAGCCGCCGCCACCATTTATGGAACACAGGCGTTGGGGGCCCTTTTCGGAGGAGCCACCGGGGTGATTTCAGGTGGTCCTTACGAAGGTTTAAAACAAGCCGCCATGTTCTGGTCGCCCAACGGAGCAGCCATTGCCGAATTTACCGATGCTTATATTCAGGCCGGGAAAAAGAAAGGCGCCACCACCAAAAACCAAATTTTTGAGGGATTAAAGCAGGCCGGTACAGGTTACGCCATCGGTTTGGGAATGCAGTGGGGAGTAAAAAAGTTTACCGGTGCCACAATGCAACTTTTCGGGAAAGAGAGCCGCTTGTTTAAACCTGTTTTCGATGTGAATACACAAATCAGGTCCACCGTTGATAAGATGCGAACAAAACAAAACTACATCGCTGCATCAGATGCCATCAGTAGTTTGAAAAACATGAAAAACGAGCTGCAAGCCCTGCGCTCAGCCAGCGTCAGTAATACGGCACGCATTCAGCAGCTGGAAAAGGAAATCAGCCAGCATGCAGCTGCATTGAACGGCGATTACTATGCCAAGTGGCAGTTCAAGTACAAGCAGGATCCTGAGCTATCAGCATTTTTCGACCGGTATGTGCAGCGAAATTACCAGAATATGACCCCCGATATGGTGCAGAGCCTTCAAAATAAAGGATACGTCCTGGATAACATTGAGTTCAAACAGTTCCGCAACCCTACCAGCGCGGGTACAGCCAGCATGGACCTTGACCTTGGCCCGGTAGACAGATTAACGGGCAAAGAGCCGGCCTATGTTATGAAAAGCGACGGCAGCAAGATGGATATCAAAACCTTCATGAACGACGCCCAGGCTTCTATGAACGAAACCTATCGGAAAATGTTTGGAATAAGCGCTCCTTTATCGGATATGAACCTGGTCTCCTCTGCCCATCAGGAGGCCTTTTCAACCACCAAACTACTCGACAAAAATGTCGATTTTACCACACTGGCCACCGATGATGTGGCAAGCATTGGAAAAGTACTGAAAGTCAAGGTAGAAAACATTGAGGGAAACAAATTGCTCACTCAAACCACCAAACTTCAGGCAAAATGCCGCGAAGCCTCGAAAGAAATCGACAACATGTTGCTGAAAAAACTGGATGCCGATCTGAAAATGGCAATACCAGGGAGTTTGGAACATAAGCAAATTCAAGCTCAGAAAGAGTACTGGGCCAACATGAACCAAAAAATCAAACAGATGGGAACGCAGGAAAGTGATCCTGTAAGCATCAGCAGGATAAACCGTGAAATTTCCATGGAAACCGGAGGGAAAGATGCTGCCCAGGTAATTAGCGACCTTATGCAGGCCTTTGGCCGGTAAAGGCCGCTCCAATTGACTGAAAATTATGGCTTACTCGAGAAAAATAGACGATCCGGCTTTCGATCGGTTCAGACGAAACAGCCAGAACTATAGTTTCCTCTTTTCCATAGGACTGGCTTTCCTGGCTATCGCCGGATTTTACATTTACGGTGAGTCGGGCAGCGACATGAAAAATCCCGAATCCCTCCTGATCGGGGCTACCATCGGGGGAATGTTTATGCTCATTGGCATATTTTCCGCCCGGTCTAAAAAGGTCAGGCCTTCGTGGGACGGGGTGATCTCCGACAAAAAGATCAAAGAGGTTAAGAAGGACATTGGCGATGGAAGGAACGATGCCCTAAGATTGGTTTATACCGTTTTCATCAAGGGCGATTACGGGAAAACGGCTGAGATCAGGAGCGAAGATGATGATACGGTGTATAACTATTATAATAAAGGGGATAAGGTTAGATACCATGGGGCGTTGAACTCCTATGAGAAATATGACAAATCAGGCGACGACATTATTTTTTGTAATGCCTGCGCCTTTTTACATGATATTGGAGAGGATGTTTGCCTGAATTGCGGCTGTCCGCTGTTGAAATAG
>CAYGOU010000377.1:0-2538 GCA_964351455.1 uncultured Porphyromonadaceae bacterium | reverse complement strand
GCTGACAGAGTGCAGACCCTCCTCTTCGGCAACAATCCAATGGTTCAGTTCATTGGTTAGGCTCCTGGCAAGCCAGGCTCCATCTTTAACCATAACAATCGAATCAGAACCCGAGGAGGTAGCCTGAACCTGTATCTCCTGTCCCGCGTCAACCACCAGAAAACTTTGTGAAGGTTGAAGCAGAATTAGGTTCAGTCCCTCTTCATATACATCCTGGAAAATATCCTGACCATCTGCCATGCGCCCCGTTTTTGAGCCATCGCTGTTTCTAAAAACAAATGCCAGCTTTAAAATCCTGATGTTGGCCGGCACCCCGTAAAAACCCCGAATTGATGGCCCGATCTTCAACTCCCACAGGTCATTACCGAGGGGGTTCAGTCTTGCTTTTTCAGTATTGGTGCTCCAGCCGGCAATGGTATGTCTCCAGTCTGAGCCGGATGAACTCTGTGAAGTAATAACACCTGTATGGGCATAGACCGGTCCTGTAAACCCTTTCAGTCCCATGCTGCCTTGGGCTGCGTTGAATATGATCCTGACCGAATCAGATGCGCTTGGAAAAAGTGGGTCAGCCAGGATGACCTGTCCGGATGCTGGCAGGGAGAAAGTGATGATCCCGACCAGGAAGAGAAAGAAAGAAACAAATTTTATCATTGTGTATATATTAAAAAGCCCGGCTTTTGACCGGGCTTTTCGGTAAAAGCGTCAACTATTGGACAACGATCTTTTCAGTACGTTTTGTACCGTTTGATGAGACGAAATTAACAAAATACAATCCCTGCTTAATGTCCGTAGTGGAGATTTCTACTCTCGATGCCGGGTTTTCAACGACCTTAACCTCCTGACCCATCATGTTGACAATCATGATTCGGTCAATCGAATCGGCGTTCAGAACAATCAACCTGCCGGAGACCGGATTCGGGAAGAAGGATATGGCTTCAAGAGGGTTGTGTGTAACGTTGGCAACTGCATCGTAGAAGTGGTGGACCACCTGGTATCCATATTCAACGGTGTATTGACGGTTCGGACCTCCACCGGGATATTCTGAAGTATCCCAGTTGGCATTGATCCTGAATTTGTATTCCATCACTTCACCAGGCTTAACCTGCGAAATCTTAATTCCGTAAGAATTTTCACCCAGACTTGCCAGGGGTGGTGATCCGGCCCATCCGTAGAATCCTCCATTAACGTCAACAAAGTCACTTTCTGGATCAAAGTCACCGGCATCGATTGCCTTGGACATATCAACCGAGAAGTAAACCATTGTGTTATAGGCCAGAACAACCTCCTGTTCACCCTCAACTGGAGTAAACTCACGATTCGGTCCGCCGGCGGGGAATTCAGAATTATCCCAGTTCGAATTAAATCTGAACTTGAATTCGTACTTATTTCCTGCCTCAAGATCAACCTTGATGGTGTAAACATTGGGATCTGCTGTTACCACCAGTTGGAATTCACCGGCGGCCGGCCCCCATCCGTTAAACGAACCTGCCACATCGATGTAATCAGAAGCCGGGTTGAAGAGTCCGTTGGCGATCGGATAGGTCATATCGAGCAAGAAATCCACATAGGCTGGATAAACAATCGGATCATCGTTCCACCAGTCATTAAAGGTATTCGGACCACCCAGAGCAACAAACTCGCGGGTTACCTCTTCATTCTGGTCATCGTTGATCCGGTAATAGTATTCATAGGTTTCATCCTTAACCAATCCCGCTTCAACTTTGACGAAATAGATTGAGTCGGTATCAAAGTTGGCGTCGAGGTCGATCATATCAAAGGTACCCAGGCCTTCAACGACCACATAAACCTTGTCAACCCCAGGGGTAAAATCACCGGTCTCCAGCACCTTTTTCATGTTAAGATAAAAATTGGCAACCGGTTCACCACTGACATATCTGAACGGAATCTGGAAATCCTTGCAGGTTCCATCTCCAGTATCCTTGCCTTCACTGTCCCAGTTGTTACCATTGTTAAAAACACATGAAATGCCAATATAAACTCCATCTTCAGCAGTTACGCCAAAGTAATCGGCAGGCACAAAGGTCATGGAATAGGTACCATCACCGTTGGACGTCAGCTTGGTGGTGTATCCGCCACCCGGAGTACCGTTGTACTCCACAGTTTTCTCGCCCCAGCTATCCCAGGTACTGCCCAGCTTTTTTATGCCGGCGTGCATGGCAATCTGCTCCAGTCCCTTCAGGTCGCCTTTCCCTTCGGGAGTACATGATAGGTTGGCGTTGAAGGTCAGTGTAACCTGGTCAAAAACGGTTGCCCCTTCAGGGGCGATGGTAATTGCATTGGGCATGGCTTGTGAGTAAGCTGCAGCAGCCATTCCAAGGAGAAATACCACCATCGTCAGAAATTGTAAAGCTTTTTTCATCGTCAGCGTATTAAATTTGTTGTGTAGCTAATTTCAAATGTACGAAAAAAAGGTGACAGGTAACCGTTTATGGCTCATTGGCAGCAAAATAAGACCTGCAGACAGAGGGTCATAAGTGCTGAGATGTTCATTTCAATCGTTTGCAACCAATGAAGCAG
>CAYGOU010000376.1:1302-2564 GCA_964351455.1 uncultured Porphyromonadaceae bacterium | reverse complement strand
GTCATGCCCGCAACCGGACCGTAACCCTGGTACGCGGTCGGATTCTCAGGAAGCAGCGTGAAAACCCCGTTACTATTCTGAAAAAGGATGTCGGGCACCGCGGTCAGCAGGTTGTCAGACACCTCAAGTACCGGCGGGGTGCCGCCACTGTTGACCAGAAAGGTTTCCGGTGCATCGTAGCGGTTCCCGGTAAAGTACATATCGTTGTACTGGTTCATGTTCTTGATCACCTCGGTGCCGGTAAGTGAGTTGAAAAAATTGTCACGAACCTTAACTGCACTCCCGGGAATGGGGGTGTAACGGTCGTCGCAAAAAACGCCGGCATTCGCGGCAATATAGTTGTTGTAAACATCGATGTGCCCCATACCCAGAATGATAAATCCATAATCAGGGGCTCCCGAAAGAATGTTGTGGTGACAGGTGGCCACACTGTTGCCCCCGATCTGGATGAGGTTCTTCTGATAGGTGGTCCCCTCAAGTCCCGCATCCAGAAAAAGATTGTTGTAGATCTCTACATCCTCAACCGCATTGGCGATCTGTATGGCCTCCCTTCCGGTGCGCTCAATAATGTTGTTGTAAATGCGCACATGCCTGAATTCCATTCCCGGTGATACCGTTTCACCGATATACATTCCTTCAGATACATCATGAATCCAGCAATCGCGGATCACCAGCTTCTCAAATTGAGGAATGGGATCCGGAGTATTGCCACCATAATCCTGCTTGGCAAAAATTCCGAAAAAGGTAGTGGATACCCCGGCAACCTCAATCCGTTCAGCCAGACAGTTTGAACTAAGCTCCGAAAAGGCCAGTCCGCACTCGGCTCCGGTAAGCTTGAATCCATATTGTACTCCCTCGGCACCGCTGCCGGTGACCCGGATATGCCGGCAATTTTCAAAGGTCATCGGTCCCCACCCGGTGGTGGTCAGATGCACCTGTCCCCCGTCGTTGATGATGGTGATCGGAGCCTCTTCAGTTCCCTCTAAAAACTGGAATTTTATAGCAGCGGTGCGGGCCGATGAGATCTTGATGATGGCACCCGCACCGATTGGCGGCGAGAAGGTGGTCGGGGTAATGTAGTACGGGGTGTTTCCACTGATGAGATACACCTGTTGGGCATAATTCGGAAGGCTCAGTATCGGGAGTACCGACAGCAAAGCCAGGATTAGGTGGTGAAATTTGAGTTTCATGGCAATTTTGAATGGTAAGGTGTACCAAATATAGCACTTCTAAACAAACACCATCATACTCCCCACCACCTA
>CAYGOU010000376.1:0-1202 GCA_964351455.1 uncultured Porphyromonadaceae bacterium | reverse complement strand
ATCTTCCTGATATCCTCCTTCATCCGCTCAATGTCGGTCAGCCAGTCCTCAATATCCTGCTCATGCTCCAGCTCCTCATTCAGGATATTGGTGGCCATCTGGTGTGTGGTATGATCCTTTCCCCCGGTATAATCTGCTATCTCCTTGTACCGCTGAATGGCACAGCGCTCTCCCTTGAGGTTCTGCTTCAGGATGGCCTCAACATAAGGATCAACCGGCTCGTCATAGTCGCAACGACTCAGGCTGGGCCACTGTGACGGATTTAAAACCGGGGTGCCTCCCAGCTGAATGATCCGGTTGACTACCAAAACGGCATGCCCAAGCTCCTGATCGGCATGCAGAAGCAGCTCAGGTTCAATTTCGCTGCGCATCGGTCCCTCCATGAGCCTGGCTCCAACCCAGTATTGATAATAGGCGAGCCACTCTTCACTCAGTGCCTCGTTTAACATTTGGATGAGCTTGTCTACATCCAGATTCAGAATTTCAATGCCTCTTTTTCCCATGGTTTTTTCTTTTGGTTTCGTAAATATACCCAAAAAAGACTGCCATTCCGTCATCCCGAAACCCATGGCCCAAATATTGAAGTATGTTGCTTTTTCGATATTTATGATAGCCAAATAACGACATGGACACCACACTCATCATCCTTGGAGCAATGCTGCTCTTCGCCATTTTCATCATCGTCAGCAGAAGAAGAATGAAGCGGATTCCCGAAGTAAAAAGCAGCGAGAAAATCAGAACCCTCGACAACAAGAACTTCAAAAACCTCACGAAATCCGGCACCGTACTGGTTGATTTCTGGGCCCCCTGGTGCGGTCCCTGTAAAATGATGGCACCGGTTCTTAACGAATTGGCCGAAAGCGACGAACACAACGCCACCATTGCCAAACTGAATGTCGACCACAACCAGCAGATCGCCGCAAAATACAAGGTAAGAAGCATCCCCACCCTCATACTTTTCCGCGATGGCCAGGAGATAAAACGCTTCGTGGGAGTAAAGTCGAAGAAGGCGCTGCTGGCGGAGCTTAAGTGACGGGTGACGCGTGACCGGTGACAGGTGACGAGTGACGAGTGACGAGTGACAAGGTGCGGGTTGCGGGTTACGGGTTACGGGTTACAACTTGAAAGTGGTAACTGGCAAGTGGCAAGTTATTTTGCTGAATAATCGATGCAAGCCGCGAAAGGCAGCGTCAGGATAAGTG
>CAYGOU010000375.1:0-2583 GCA_964351455.1 uncultured Porphyromonadaceae bacterium | reverse complement strand
CAGATCTCAATGAACCTGACCGACATCTCGGTGACCCCTGTACATACAGCCTTTGATGAGGTTTGCAAAAAGGCCGGAGAAAGAGGAATCCGGGTAACCGGATCGGAACTGGTGGGACTGGTGCCCCTGAGTGCGATGCTTGACGCCGGCAAACACTACCTGAGACTCCAGAAGAGATCTACCGGTATCCCTGAAAAGGAGGTCATCAAGATTGCTATAAAATCTTTGGGACTGGATGACCTTAAGCCTTTCAATCCTCGTGAGAAGATCATCGAATACCTGCTTGAGGAGGGTAATTCCAATCCGCTGGCAGAAATGACCCTCAAGGAATTTGCAGAAGAAACCGCCTCAGAATCTCCCGCTCCCGGAGGTGGATCCATTTCGGCAAGTATGGGTGCGCTGGGAGCTGCGCTTGGAACCATGGTGGCCAACCTCTCTTCCCACAAAAAAGGCTGGGACGACCGTTGGGAGGAATTCTCAAACTGGGCAGAAATGGGCATGCGCTATGTGGTAGAACTCACCGCCCTGGTTGATGAAGATACCCGAGCCTTTAACATGATCATGGAAGCCTTCTCTCTGCCAAAAAACACCCCGGAAGAGAAAAACCTGAGGCACCTGGCAATCCAGGATGCCACCCGCTATGCCGTGGAGGTCCCTTTCAAGATCATGAAAACAGCCTTAGCATCCATGACGGTGATCATGGCAATGGCCGAAACCGGAAATCCAAATTCGGTCTCAGATGCAGGGGTTGGGGCCCTTGCCGCCCGCTCATCGGTTCTTGGAGCATTCCTGAATGTCAGGATCAACCTTAAGGATTTCGAAGATAAAACATACGCAGAGGGAATTCTTGAGCAGGCTGCAGAGATTGCAAGGTTAGCTGAAGAAAAAGAGAAGGAGATTCTTGAGATTGTTAATCATAAAATCGGATAGATTGACAAGAGAGCAGGGAATCACTCAGAACCCGGTTAAAAAACAAACTTCCAGAGTCTCCAGTTGGTCTTTACCGAGTCTTTATCGTATCGCTCCATCCAGAACTCATTGTAGGCCAGACGGGTAATTTTCCATCTCCAGAAAGTTGAATCATTGGTGTAGAGATCAACAAATTTCATCTGAAATGAGTCTCTGTTGGACATAAACTTCCACGTTCCGCCCTTGAAATTGTTTTCGTTGTATTCACCTGTCCAGGCGTTGATCGTCCATACAAATCCCCCCCAGTCCCTCTGGGAAAGACCAAATTCAATCTGGCCATTCCGGTAGTGCTCGGTCGAATCAATCCCATTGAAGATAACCTTGTCAAAATACCACTTACCCTGAACCCTTTTGGGCTTGGAGTAAAGATCTATCACAGGACCGTCTTCATATTTAGAGCATCCGGGCAACAGCAGTGCCAGGATGCAAAACAGTGCCATCCACTTTAATTTCATATTTGTTAACTGAAAGAAACTATTTTGGGTACTCAATTCGTGCATGATAAATATTGGTGAGTTTTCTTTTAAAAACCATCCTTGCCTTCGAAATATCCCGGAAGGTAATCTCCGCATCCTGAAATTGTCCTTCAGCCAATTGCTGGTCGATGATCCTGTCAACCACGGCATGAAGGCTTTCAACCGAAAATTCCGGAAGACTTCTGGATGCAGCTTCAATTGAGTCGGCCATCATGAGTGCCGCCGTTTCGCGGCTGTGGGGCCGTGGCCCCGGGTAAGCAAAAACCCGTTCATCCAAAGGATCACCAGGATGCTCCTGTTTCTGCATCTTCAGAAAGTACTGGGTCTTTGAGGTGCCATGATGCGAGGGAATAAACTCAATAACCGGTTTGGGCAAACCATTTTTTCTGGCAAGTTCTATTCCCCTGGTTACATGGGATATAATAACCGCTGCACTGTCACTTCGCTCCATCTTGTCATGCGGATTCTTTCCTGAACCCTGATTCTCGGTGAAATACATCGGATTTTCGGTTTTTCCAATGTCATGATACATGGCACCTGCTCTCACCAGCAAAGGATTTCCACCGATCTCCCTAACCACAGATTCAGCCAGATTGGCAACCTGCAAACTATGGTGAAAGGTCCCGGGGGCCTCCTCGGCCATGCGCCTCAATAAGGGATGGTTGGTGTCGGAAAGCTCCATGAGGGTTACATCCGACACAAAACCAAATACCTTCTCGAAAACATAAATCAAAGGGTAGGAAACCAGGACCAGCAGGCTGTTGCCTCCGAGCCAGGCCAATCCTGCCCATTCAACCTCCCTCAGACTGCCGTTATGAATAAACGAAAGCGACAGGAAAACCAGAGAATAAATCACAAAAACCACCATGGAGGTCAGCACCAGCTGCCCCCTCCGGTGCAAATGTTGAAATGAAATGATGGCAGCAAAGCCGGCAAGGATTTGCATAAGAATGAAGCCGTATCCGTTGGGCACCAGCAAACCGACAATCAGCATGGCCACCAGGTGAAAAAAGAGAGCAGTTCGGGAGTCGTAAAAATTTCGTATGATGACCGGAAAGATGACAAAGGGAATCAGAAAGACCGACAGAATTTCAGACCTGACGATGACTGAACCACCAACAATGTTCAGGATGAGTAG
>CAYGOU010000374.1:0-2590 GCA_964351455.1 uncultured Porphyromonadaceae bacterium | reverse complement strand
TCTCAGGATTATTCCAGGCGGAAGAGCATCAATTTAACCAATGTCAGAATCGATCCCGGTGGGGCATCCATTAGGAGAAACCCCAGGATCTACGACATTGCAAACTGGTCAGTCTCCTATTCCTTCAGTGAGGCTTTTACCCGCAACATCAAGACGGAGCTCAACCTCAACCAGAATTACAACGGTGTGCTCAGCTACATTTACAACAACAACAACCTTAAACCCTGGGAGCCCTTCAGGAAGTCAGAAGCCATGAATAAGCCTGCCTTCAGGGTCATCAAGGATTTTAACCTCTATTACATGCCATCTATGCTCAGGTTCCAGACCAACCTGCAGCGCCAGTACAATGAAATCCAGCTGCGCAACGTATCCAATCCGGATATCAGAATCAACCCCACCTATAACAAGAATTTCTACTGGAACAGAATGTATGACTTCAAGTGGGATCTTTCAAGAAATCTGAAGATTGACTTTTCTGCTCAGAACATAGCACGGATCGATGAACCCGACGGACCCATGAGACGGGGAGAACTTGACTACGAGCAGAAGCGTGACAGCCTATGGCAGAACCTGCTTTCTTTTGGGCGCAACACCCAATACCATCACACCTTGAATACCCAATATAACGTGCCCATTAACAAGATTCCGGCCTTGAACTGGATACAGTCGCTGAGCGTTAATTACAAGGTTGACTACGATTGGAGCGCAGGACCGGTTACCGCCGATACCATCGTACTCGGAAACACGATTCAGAATAACAGCGCTCTACAGCTTAATGGAGGCATTGGCTTGCAGAACCTTTACAACAAAGTCGGGTTTTTGAAAAAGGTCAATGATAAGTATGCACGCAGTGGGGGCTCCAGTCAGAAAAAAGCTACCGAAACAGTCACTTTCAAGGCTGAAGCCATCAGCCTGAAAAAGGATCAGGCACAAATCATCGTGCATGATCTGATGACCAGAGACATAACCGTTAAGGTGATTGACCAGAACAAGAGGGAGGTGGAGGTCGATATGGAGGTGGTTAATGATCGTCGGATCACCATCACCTCTGAAACCGATGCCATCGGGTGCACGGTTGATGTGTCGGGAGTTGCAGAGATTCGTGACAATCCCCTGCTGATTGTTGCAGAGCAGGCAGCGAGGGTACTCATGGGAATAAAAAACATCAATCTCAGCTACACCACCGATGCCGGAATGTTGCTGCCGGGATACATGCCCGAACCACAGTGGCTGGGCATGAGCGCCGTAAACGGCCAGCTTTCACCCGGTTGGGGTTTTATTACGGGTATGAGAGATCCCGCATTCGGGGATTATGCGGCATCCAGCGGGTGGCTAACCACCGACAGCACCCTCAACCAGGCATTTGTCGATCAGAACCGAAGCAACCTTACTTTCAGAGCAACCATAGATCCTTTACCCGACCTCAGCATTCAGATCAATGCCAACCGTTCGGCTGCGCAAAATCTCGAACAGTTTTATATATACAGTTCCGAGGGGTTCAATGCCGAAAACAGGATCTTCAGTGGCAACTTTACCATGAGTTTCATGACCCTGGCAACCACCTTTGAGCGCCTGAGTCCTGATGATAATTACGCCTCGGATGCCTGGGATGATTTCAAAAATAACCGCTTTGTAATCTCCAAACGTCTGGGTGAGACCAGGTCTGACAATCAGCAACAAGGAAGTCCGGCCTACAATCCCAGCAACGGACAGAAACCAGGCTACACCGACGGCTATGGACCAACCTCTCAGGAGGTGCTCATACCGGCGTTCCTTGCTGCCTATTCAGGTGTGGATGCATCGATTGTAAGCCTTAATTCTATGCCAGGGGTACTCAGCATGATGCCCAACTGGCAGATCAATTATAGGGGCCTTCAGCAGATGGAATGGGCCAAGAAGATTTTCAGGAGGTTTGACATCAATCACAATTACCGTTCAACCTATTCGGTTGGATCCTACACAACCAACCTTCGCTGGGATCCGGAAGAGATCGACGGCATGAGCTATGTCAGAGACCTTCAGATGAATTTCCTTCCTGAAAGGGAAATCGGAGGAATCAGCGTTTCAGAGCAGCTGAGCCCGCTGATCGGTCTTGATGTGCAAATGCAGAACAGTTTTACCCTGCGCCTTGAAATGATCAAGAGCCGAAACCTGACCCTCAGCATGAACAACCTGCAGCTCATGGAAAACCGTTCGGATGAGATCCGGGTGGGTGGTGGATACCGTTTTCAGCAGGTTCCCATCTCATTCAGGGCAGGTGGCACCTTGCGAAATTTCCAGTCTGACCTCGACCTGAAACTCGATCTCTCAATTCGTGACAACCGCATCATCATGAGAAAGATGGAGGAGGATGTTGATAAGCTAACCTCCGGACAGCGTGTAGTAACCATTAAGTTTACTGCCGACTATATGCTCAGCACCCGTTTTAACCTGAGGTTGTTCTATGACCAGGTGGTAAACAATCCCTTCGTAACCATCTCCTACCCAACCTCCAACACCAGGTTTGGATTTAATCTGCGGTTCATGCTTACCAATTAGACTGGATTTGCTACTTTTGGATGACCTGTTAAAAAAAACATAACCAAACGTC
>CAYGOU010000373.1:0-2607 GCA_964351455.1 uncultured Porphyromonadaceae bacterium | reverse complement strand
GAAGGGACGACGCATGGGACATGCAGGCGCCATTGTTGGGGGTGCCGACGATACCGCCGCTGCCAAAATGGCCGTGATGCGCGAATGCGGCATCCATGTGGTCGATTCTCCGGCCAACATCGGAACCACCATGCAAAGATTTCTTTAACCAGTAACCAGTAACAAGTATCATATGAATCTACTCAAAGGTAAAGTCGCCCTCATCACGGGCGCTTCAAGAGGAATCGGGAAGGCAATCGCCGAAAAATTTGCTGAAGAGGGTGCAGACCTGATCCTGACCGACCTTTTTTACGATGACAACGCCAAAAAGCTTGAATCTGATCTTAAGTCCTTGGGCGTCAAAGTGAAGATGTATGCCTCCGACGCCAGTAAATATGAGGATGCTCAGGCTGTTGTGGCCGAGGCATCGAAAGAGTTTGGCGCCATTCATATCCTGGTCAACAATGCCGGAATCACCCGCGATACACTGCTCATGAGGATGACTGAAGAGCAGTGGGACCTGGTGATCAACGTAAACCTGAAATCCGTATTCAATCTCACCAAGGCGGTCCAGTCGGTCATGCTCAAGCAGCGCGAAGGATCCATCATCAACATGTCGTCGGTGGTCGGAGTCAGCGGAAACGCGGGACAGGCAAATTATGCAGCATCCAAAGCCGGCATGATCGGTTTTACCAAAACCGTGGCTCGTGAGCTGGGATCCAGAAATGTTCGCTGTAACGCTATTGCCCCGGGTTTCATACTCACCGAAATGACCGATAAGCTGCCCGAAGAGGTCAGAAAGGAGTGGGCCGAAAAGATTCCGCTCAAACGCGGAGGATCTGCCGAAGAGGTTGCCAAGGTGGCCCTCTTCCTGGCATCGGATCTCTCATCCTACGTAAGCGGACAGGTGATCCAGGTTTGCGGGGCCATGCTGACCTAGATCCGGATTCCGGATGTTCGCAGAAACCCAATATCCATGGTGGCTGCTTCCCCTCTTTGCGGTGGCAGCCATTTTGCTCTCATGGCTGGTCTATTCCCGTCACAAGGGCAGCGCCCTCCTTCCCGGCTGGGCCAGGATAGCGCTTGCCCTGTCTCGTTCGCTGGTGATCTTACTGACAGGACTACTGCTCATTTCACCATGGATTCGCAAGGCGGTGTCAGAGAACCAAAAGTCCTGGGTGGTGTTGGCAATCGACCACAGCCGCTCTGTCTCTTACCTTGCCAATGTGGCGGATGGGGCGCAAGCGCTTGAACGTGAGCTTGAAAGAATCAAAACCAGACTGGAGCGAAAGTACCAGGTTGAGACCCTTTTCTTTGGTGATTCGGTCAGGCCGGGTGGGGAGATGAAACTGGATGACGGTGCAAGCGATTTCGGGCTTCTTTTTCAGGATCTGCGCATCCGCTTCGCCCGCGAGGATGTGGCTGCCCTTCTCATGGTGACAGACGGAAATGTAAACCGGGGAATCAACCCCGAAGTGGCCCTATCCCTGGCGAATTATCCGATGTATATTGCCTCAGTGGGAGACACCGCCCTGCACCCCGATCTGGACGTGTACGATCTGATGGTGAATAAGTGGGTTCGCAGAAACACCCGCTATAACATCAGATCCTTTGTAAAAGCGGAAGCCTGGAACGACTCTCCGGTCGAAGTTGAACTCTGGATAAACGGCACCCTGCGCGACAGCAGAGTGCTCACAGGAGATTCTGCAGAATGGCCAGAATACATTGATTTTGAGCAGGTGGCCGGGGAATCCGGAGAGTTGCTCATCGAGGTGTTGGTCAACGGAAAACTGATAGAACAAAACATGGCCAATAACCGGATGAGTCGAAGAATGGAGGTGCTCGACCGGGAGGGGAGCATCCTCTGCCTGTATGAAGGACCCCATCCTGACATCGGAGCAATCAGGAGGGCACTTCAGGGCCTGTCAGGCATACGGTTTGATGCGCGACCGGTCGGGGAGCTGACGGCTGATCAGGATGAGGTTTCCCTGGTTTTGCTACACGGACTTCCAAACGACCGGCACACCCTGTCTCAGCATCTCCAATCATGGAAATCGCAGGGTATCCCCATCCTTTTCATCACCACCAAAGAGACCCTCTTCGATCAGCTTAGTCATATAGGATACGGTGTACAGTTTACCCTTCAGCCTCCGTTGATGGCGGAATATGTTACGCCGGTCATCAATGAATCATTTCAACTTTTCACCCTTCCTGAACAGATGAACCTTCACCTAAGGGAGTGGCCCCCGCTGGTTGTTCCCCAGCTTAGGGCAGTGGTTGCCGATGAATCGGGTATATTGCTCAGGCAGAACATCAGGGGCATTGTTCTTGACGATCCTCTGGTCATGTTTTCTCGACAGGCAGGGGTCAGGTATGGATTCATCATGGGCGAAGGAATATGGATGTGGAGAATGTACGATGGAATTCAGTTCGAAGACTCGTGGTACTTCGACGAATGGATACAGCAGGTGGTAAGATACCTGACCGTCGACGATCACGATGACCGCTTTATCCTTACCTTTCCAGATCTGGTTGCGGCAGGACATCCCTTGCAGATTAATGCACGCTATTACAATGAAAGCCTTGAACCGGTGAATACCCCTGCCGTTACCATCGACCTTTCTGGAG
>CAYGOU010000372.1:0-2609 GCA_964351455.1 uncultured Porphyromonadaceae bacterium | reverse complement strand
ATTTACCTCAACCAGGGCACCTGCAAATCTGGTGAGGTTGGTGCCAAAATCGAAAATTGAAAAATCCCCTTTCTCCAATAGGATTGGGTCGTAAGAATCCCACGGTATTGAATCTGGTGTGAGATTGGCTAACTCCATCTCCTGCAACTCTATCGCCGGGTTGAATTCGAGTTCCTCTTCCGTGAATCCCTTGAGCTGTTCTCCGATGTTAACCACTGAACGGTCTTTCCAGTAATGTTCTCTTATTATACCGGTTTCCATCATGCCGTGCGAAACCAGATTCAGTGGCCTTCTCACCCTGAATTCGGGGTATGCGACTCCCCTGAGGATGATTTTCTTAACTTCAGTTGTTTCAAGGCTGACGCTTTCATTTTGCCCTGCCTCCTCTGCCTTCTGGTTTAACCTGTAGTACTCAATGAAGGGCCTTTGAAACGAGTATCTGGGGACCTTCTGAATCCGCTCTTCAACGATTTCAGCCTTGAAGTCGTCAGCTGATCCATGGGTTGCCGCAAGAACTCTTTTACCCGAAACAATCTCAGCCTGTATGAAGGAGGTCTGGTCAAGTGTGTAGTAACTGTTGACGTTATAACCTGCCACCTCAATGGTCAGGGTATTTAAGCCATCGTTAACATTGCCCGACAAATCCCAGATATCCATGCGATAAAATCCGTGTCCGGCTCTTGCTGGACCATGTCCCACAAATTCTCCGTTGCATTTGATCCGGTAAATGGATGCACCGGCAATTTTCAGCTTAACCTCTTTAGTTCGGGGGACCATGAACTCTGTGCTAAACAAAACCGTGAGGTTTTTTTCTGCCTGACGACCCTCTGGCCAGACGGGTTGGGCCCGCGTAAACAGGTTTGTGTCGTCACGATCAGCGGGTTGACAACCACAGAGGAGGATACCCGAAAGGATCAGTGTCAGAAATTTGCGATTACTACCAGATGGCTTCGAGTTCATACAGTTTGAATTTGTGGATTTTAATATTTTCTGTGTTGCCATGGATGGCCAATCCTTCGTTTGTGAGAGGATTTTTGAGTGCCTCAACAAAGACCATGAGTCCGTCTTGATAATAAACCTCAAGTGAAGTTCGGTCAATCAGGATCTCCACATCGAAGACCAAATGCTCCGGATCCTGATGCGGGGTTTGAATCCTGTTCAGTTCATCAGAATCCATGGTGCAGTATTTATGTCCCTGGTAGCTGATTCCGATCTGGGATCCATCGAGAGACTCTATCCTTGCGGTCAGGTGAAGCAGATCATGTTTAACCCCTTTAAGCTCCTCATTGATTTGTTCCCTGTTCAGGTGGCTGAGGTCATGAGCTTTTCTGTGCAGCTTTTTTATTTCATCCACTGGAGTGCTGAAGAGCCGGATTCCTTCGTTCGTGGTTCGCAGCGACAATTCGGTAGGGAAGCACATCATCTGGTTGAATGGCATGCCCGGAGATTCAATGCGGCCCCATCCAATCTGAATCCGCTTGCCGTCGGGGATGTTGTTGAATGTCTGGGCCGCATAGTGTGCCCCGTAGGTGTTGCGGTATTTGCCGTATGTCGGAGTGAAATCCTTTCCGTTGAAGTCGCCCAGCAGATAGGAGCCTGAGCCTCCATAGATGACCCAGAGGGTCTGATCCGGATCGTCGTCAACAGGGAGTTCGAACAGTTCGGGACACTCATAGAATCCTTTGATATGATCCTGCTCGACCCACTCCTTCAGATTCTCTGAGGTGAATATGCTAACCCCTGCATGTTTGTACAGCGCCATTACCCAATGCTGATCCGGCTCATACCAGATGACTTTCGGGTCGCGCTGTGGACCCAGGACAGGATTGCCTTGATATTTTGTGAATGTACGGCCCTTATCATGGCTGTAAGCTATGCATTGCACTTCCCTTGCTCCGAGATGAGCCGTGTAGGCTGCAATCATGGTGTTCTCACCCCATCCGGCTGTGTTGTTCCGGTCAATGACAGCGCTGCCTGAAAACATGGTGCCAAGTTCATCGGGATAGAGCGCATCATTGAGTTCGGTCCAGTGAATCAGATCGGATGAAACCGCATGGCCCCAGTGCATGTTCTCCCATTGGGTTTCATAGGGATTGTGCTGGTAAAAGAGGTGGTATTCTCCATCAAACCAGACCAGTCCGTTCGGGTCGTTGATCCAGCCTCTTTGGGTTGAGAAGTGAAACTGTGGTCTCAGGGATTCGCTGTATAAACTATCTTGTCCGGGAAAGCTGTCAGCCTGGTAGATCTGCCAAATTCCGTCGAGCTTTCTATTGAAGATCAGCCGGAGCTGTTTTCCACGATAGGCCGATACATCCTTCCATACCCAGTAATCAGGTTTGGTATCCGCAATACGGATGACAGCGTGAGTGAGGGTATCGTTTCCCAGTGAAAAAATAACTTTCTGGCGATCCTGACTTCGTTCAACCGGAATGTTGAGATACCGGCTTTCAATGAGGAACTCACGGGTGAGTGTCTGGCAGGGAGCCTTGCTAAACAGGGTCGCCAGGCAAAGCAGAAGAACCAATCGCTTCATGGGTTCAGGTTTAGTTATCCAAAATACGAAAAAGAGGCGAAGGGGAGTTTCATCAACCCGTGGTAAAGGTATTTAC
>CAYGOU010000371.1:0-2609 GCA_964351455.1 uncultured Porphyromonadaceae bacterium | reverse complement strand
AGCCGGTGCGCATCAGGGGTGCCTTCTGGATCAGCAGCCTGGCCATCGTCATCCTCCTCTCCATGCCCTATATCGGTGGCAGCGGGACGCACTGGATGAACGGCCTCTATGATGCCATCTGCACCATCGTCATCTTCCCCATCCTGGTATGGCTGGGTGCTTCGGGGCTGACAACCGACAGGGCCACCACACGTGCCTGTAAGTTCCTGGGTGATATCTCCTACCCGCTCTACATGGTACACTACCCTTTCATGTACCTCTTCTATGCCTGGATATGGAAGAATGAACTCACCTTCGCACAGACATGGCCCGTGGCGCTGGCGTTACTCTTCGGTAACATCCTGCTGGCATGGCTCGTGCTGAAGCTCTACGATGAGCCGCTGCGCAAGGTTCTCTCGAAGCGCTTTTCTCCCACAATCAAATAGTCCACGGTGTAGTTGATGCCGGTGACTGCCGGCTTCAAAGGAGTAAAAAAGCCGGTTATTTGTAAATGATTCAATCACTATGAGGAGGATATATGCCCTCCACGTACCCTGTTGTTTTCGGAGAAGCGGATCGTCATATCACACTGCGCTGCAACTTCCTTGTGGTGTGTGATGAAAATTACCGACCTTCCGTTGAGATTCTTTTTTAGATGAGACAAAAATGCTTGTTCGGTTACAGAATCCAGGGAAGAGGTTGATTCGTCAAGCAGGAGAATCCGGCCCGGACGGAGCAGTGACCGCGCAATGGATATCCGTTGGGCCTCACCCTCTGATAAACCAAAACCTCCCTCTCCAATGATGGTATCCAAGCCGTTGGGAAGCATGAATGCGAAGGTGGCAGATGCCGTCTCAAGAGCCTGCCGGAGTTGAACCTCACTTGCCTCTGCGTTGCCCATCAGCAGGTTGTCTCTGATGGTTCCTTTAAAGAGCAGTTTCTCCTGAGGCACATAGACAAAGTTCGATCTTGTGGTTGCATCGATTGCTATACGTTTTTGATTGTGAACAAGTTCCATGCTTCCTTTATCGGGTTTAATCAAACCAAGCAGAAGCCGGGCAAGGGTTGTTTTGCCAACTCCCGTTTCGCCCATAATCGCAACCATTTCCCCCGGGGTCAGGGTAAAGGAGAGGTTGTTAATGACGGGGCGACTCCCGGGTCTGTATGAATAGCTTAACTCTTTTATCACCAGCGACAAGGGGCCTTGAAGCAGGTTCTTTACCGGCACGGTTTCCCGTTTTAATCCAATGATGTCCCTGAGCCTTTCCGTAGCTGTTTTTGCAGAGATAATTCCCGGAATCAATCGGGTCAGTTCGAACAGCGGACGCTGAATGCGCCCTACAAGCTGCAGGAAAGCTGTCAGGGTGCCAAAAGTGATGGTTTGGGTTGCAAGGCCATATGCTCCACGTACAAAGGCTAGTAAGTACCCCCCTTGAAAGGCCATCCCTGCAATGGCACGGGCAAAGAACGAGATTCGGCTCTTTCGGTCAACTTTCCCATGTAGATCGATCTGGAGTTCGTTCAATTTCTCCAGTTCCTGATCTTGTAGCTCAAAGGTTTTTATGACCAGCTGATTTGCCATACTCTCCTCTACATGCGAGGTGATTGAGCTTTCACTCTCTTTCACCTCTTTGGTATACCGCTTCATTGGAAAGTAGTAGATACGGCTTATAAGCAACAAGAGGGGCATAGCAATGGTCAGGATCAGAGCCAGGCGCCAGTCAAGAATGAAGAAAAAAACGACAGCTCCGCAAAGCTGGAGTATGGCTGTAAATGAAAGAGGCAATATTTTGGTGAGTAGTTTTACCAGATCATCGGTGTCCTTGATCATTCGGGTAAGGGTGTCGCCCCTGTTGAGTGCCGACACCGGATGCCATTCAGCATGAAGCAGATGTTCAAAGAGGATGTTGCGAAGCGAATTGGCCACCTTCACTTCGGCAAGGCTGGTTATGCGCACCTCAATGGAGCGTAGCAATATTTGAAACAGAACCTGGATGGCAAATAAAGATGCCATAAACAGAAAATCTCTTTGACTTTCTCCTGTGGCAATATCGACCAACTCTTTCGAAGACCATACAAATAGCAGTGTCAGCGCGACATCTGTTATCCCTACTGCAATGATGGCAAAAATATAGCGACGTGCGCCCTGCGATATTTGGAGTAGAAATCGGATCATGGTTTTGGGAAGAGGGTGATCTTAATCCTGTTAATAAGTTTATAATAAGGAAGGCATGCGATATGCTCAGGTGCCAGTCTAACCATTTTCAGTGATCTTTTTACCGTTGTCAGGTATGAGTGTGCCCTGCCAGCCCATTGTCCTTGAGGCCTCTTTTTACCGGGATGATAAAATCCAAAATGCCCCCCTTCTAAAAGGTCTCTTACGATTCTTTTTGTATGCACAGGATGGAATAGCGGTTCAATGGGAAATATTCCTGGTTGTGCCCCAAGGTAGTTTACTGCAACGCCTGCAAACAGTGATGCCGGCCTGTCTAATGCCAGCAGCTTTAACAGACGGGCTGCTTCTTGCTTGTTTATATGGTCTTTGTGGACAGATAAGTGAAGCATCCAGTCGCATAGTTGCCTCATACTTATACCCAGGTGCATGAAATGGTGAAACAGGTGGATAAACA
>CAYGOU010000370.1:0-2610 GCA_964351455.1 uncultured Porphyromonadaceae bacterium | reverse complement strand
CAGCAGGAGGTCGATTTTGTAGAAGAAACCGGAGGTAAAATATTCGGATTTGAGTTTAAGTGGAAAACAAAGCCAAATCACAAACTGCCGACAACTTTTACAGAAGCCTATAACGCAGAAAATAAGTTGATTGACAGGGATAACTTCAGGGATTTTGTCATTCTAAAACAGGTCCCCCCACCCTCATCCTCGCTAACCCCCAAATCCACAGATACCCGTTCGCGATCAGCAGGGCGGTGATAATCCCCAAAAACCCAACGGAAACGTTGGCATCCGGTGCGACGAGCGAGGGGAGCACGGCGAGCAAGGCTGTCATGAAGCCGGCGAGGATACCGGAGAGCATGAGTACCGAATACTCGCGGACCAGCATCCGGGTGGTAAAGCCTCTTCCGAGTCCTACCGCCTGAAGCAGGGTCAGCTCCTGTTTGCGGTCCTGGATGTTGCGAACCATGATAATGCCGAGACCAATGGTGCCAAGCAGCATTCCGAAGGCACCGAGCACGAGGAATATCGCCAGATAGGTGTTGGTTACCGAGTAGAAGGTGGCGAGCCGTTCGGAGGCATCGGTCAGACTGAAACCGAGATCCCGGAAGCTGCGGGTAAGTTCATCATGGATCTTTACGGCATCGCTGCCGGATTCTCCGGCCAGAAAAACTGAAGAGCCGCTGACCGACGGAAAGAATTTAATCATCTGATCTTTCGAAATGATCACATTGCCCTGAAAAATTGAAGGTGCCAGTCCTGCTGCCAGAATCACCCAGAGATCGTCCCCCTGCTCGCTCGTATAATGCAGCGTGTCACCCACCTTTTTGCCCAGTCCCCACTGGATCACCGTCTGATCGGCAATACCATAAACAGTGTTCTCACCCGCATCAGTGTTCAGGATGTTCCAGGGCGAAGCCGGATCGACCACATCGGCCAATACCGAGGCGGTAAAGCGGTCGCGGAGCAGCTCGGGATTGACTCCCAGCAGGGCGGGACGCTGTACCAGGTTTAGGTTCAGACAACTGGCATCTTCGCCATCCTTTTTCAAAAACTGGATGATGGGATAGTCGTGCGAAAGGCCGTACTCGCTGCGAACCTCATCATTTTGCAGATCCTTGAGCACCGGCACCGAACTCTCGGCGTAGTACAGAAAACCACCGGCGCCTCCTGCGGGGTCGTGGCTTGCCCTGCTGAAGCTCTTGCGGTTGGCTCCTGTGGATATCACCAGAAAGGTGCCGATGGCCAGCATGGCGAAAATCGAGAGGCTGCGAACCCGGTTCATTGAGCGGCTCTTGCGGCTCATCGTTCCGAGGCTGATTCCGCGAGTGCTGATTCTTGCATCCCAGCGCATCCAATAGTCGAACAGGAAGATGAGCGACAACAGCATCACTCCACCCGCTAAGAAAAAGATCACCGGATCGGTAATCTCTCCCGACATCACCTCAAACAGGATCATGATCACCGCCAGGATCACCCCTCCCATGGGCACCAGAAGGCGCTTCACCGGGTTGGGACGGTCAGATTCGCGGGTAATTTGCCTCTGCAGTTCAGTGCCCTGGCGCTTCAGCATCCTTCGAAGGGTGAAAAACAACACCAGCATGGCAATCAAAATACCTGAGAAGAAACCGGTGACGAGGGGCCAGGAGCTTAGGTGAATGACAAGCACATCGGTGCGCACAACATCCTGCCAGATGGTATTTAAAGCTTTAAATATCAATACGTTATACCCAATTCCCAAAAGTACTCCCAGCAATGAACCCAGTACCGCCACGATTCCCAGTTCGATCATGAGCACCCTCAGAATACTATTCTCAGAAAAGCCCAGCACCGATAATGTACCGATCTGATTCATCCTGTTTGAGATGGCCACCTGCGAGAGCAGCATGGTGAGCAACACGCCGGCCAGCAAAACAAAGAAGGAGAGGCCAAGAAAGAGCTGTCCGAAGTCGACCCCCTGTGAGGCGGCCCCGGTGCCCTCTTCTTGCAGCGGGGTGATGGTAAAACCGAAATCGGCCGGATTGATGTTGTCTTTCAGGTATTCTTCTATTTCATTTTCGGATGTTAACCCGGCGTCAAACCGGATCGCCGTTGCCACCCCGAAGCGGTTCTGCCAGATGCGGGTGGCATCCGTCAGCGATATCCAGGCCTTGGGAGCGCCTCTGTGTTCATCCCAGTAATCTTCATCCTTATCGCGAATTTTGCTGAGGTCAATAGGGATCCCTGCTTCCCAGTCGCGGCAGTCGCCTGCATCCGACAAGCCTGGCAAATGGGGCACCAGGGTTGAATCGGGCATCAGGCCCATCTCTTCAGCTATGCCTGCTATGGTGAAGGTGGCAGATTCTTCAGAGAGTTCGCGCAAAGCACCCACCACGAAATATTTTAAAGTAATGAGATCCCCCTCCTTAGCCTTGAGATCACCTGCCAGCCATCGACCAATCACGATCTTGCCAGCCGTCAAATGTTCATCCGGCAGCGATGAAACAAATGAATAGGGCGTTTCTTGTCCGCCGCACTCTATACTATTGACAAAATAGGTCAGCAAAGCCTGTCCTGGTGGATCAAATTGCTCACAAACCTTTCTGAGGGTGTCTTCCATGAAAACCCTGTCAGAGGATAAATCAATCC
>CAYGOU010000369.1:0-2617 GCA_964351455.1 uncultured Porphyromonadaceae bacterium | reverse complement strand
GTATTCAAATACATATAGTATGAGTGAATTGTCAGGCTTTGTAAAGTCCAGAAGGAAGCAATTGGGATTAACCCAGCATGAATTTGCAGAAAAGTCAGGTGTTGCCCTTACGGTTATCCGAAAGATTGAACAAGGGAAAGAAAACCTGAGCTTATCAAAGGTCAATCACGTGCTGCTAATGTTTGGTCATGTTTTAGGTCCGATTAAAGAGAGCCATGAGACAAGGAATCGTTAAATACAACAACATACGGGCGGGTCTTCTCATTGAAGAAGATCAAGGAGAATACCTGTTTGTTTATGACGAATCTTACGTACAAAGCTACCCGGATCAATTCATCACCTTTCAAATGCCGGTATCCACAAGGCCATACAGAAGCAAAATACTGTTCCCGTTTTTCGATGGACTCATACCTGAAGGATGGCTGTTGAATATTGCGGCTGAAAGCTGGAAGATTAATAAGAACGATCGCATTGGACTTCTCCTGGCCTGCTGTCAGAACGCGGTTGGTGCCGTAAGTGTTCACCCGCTAAATCCTGAAGCCAATGCCTAAATGTCTGTATTGTTATAAGGAGTTGGATGATAATCAGGTGGAATATCACCCGAAGTGCATCAAAGCATTCTTCGGTACCAAATATGCTCCGGTTTTGCCCTATCGTTTATCTGAGATGGAAAAGCTGGCGAAAGAGGCCGTTGAGCTATCAATAACGGTTCCGGGCGTTCAGCCAAAACTGTCATTAGGGTGGCTTAAAACAGCATTGGAAAACGGACATCAAGGACGTTTGACCATTATGGATGCTCTTGAAGGGCAGTACATACTGAAGCCACAAAACGCAGAATATCAGCAGATGCCCGAAAACGAGCACCTTACCATGAAGTTGGCTGAGTTGTTCAAAATCAGTATTGTGCCTGTCAACCTGATTCGTTTGTTATCCGGAGAATTATGCTTCATCACCAAACGAATTGATCGTAATCCTGACGGATCAAAAAACCACCTGATTGATTTTCTGCAAATTCTTGAACTGTCGGATAAATACAAAGGCACTATGGAAGCGCTGGGAAAAGAAATCGGGGAATTATCTACCAACACCCTGCTGGACAAATTGCGTTTTTTCGAATCAGCGGTATTCAACTATATCATCGGGAACAATGATATGCATTTGAAGAACTATTCTATGTTTTTATCGGAAACGGGCTGGGTGCTCTCGCCTTTCTACGATCTGTTAAATGTGAAAATGATTTTGCCGAAAGATAAAGAAGATACGGCTTTGATACTGGGTGGTAAAAAACGAAACTTCAACAAGGGGGATTTCGACGGCCTGGCAACCGTGCTGAAATTAAATGATAAACAAATCGATGCAGTTTATAAAAGGCTGTTCCCATGGCTTCCTGAGGCTAATCGGTTGATCGATCTATCCTTTTTGGAGCCAGAAAGACAAAGATCCTACAAATATTTAATCGCTGAACGTGTTAAAGTTTTTATCCAATAACCCTACCGCAACCATGAAAGCAGGTTACCTTTCCGCTCTCGCCCTTTTGATCATGACCGTGTCGTCGTGTGTCAACACAACGGAATCCCTCAAGTGGACCGAAACATCGCCCGGCGTATGGCAAACCTCGGCCGGAAAACCCGATGTAACCACGCTGCTTGATGTGGCCGGCATCCAGCCTAAGGTAGAGGCCATTGGTCAATTGCCGCTGACGGGTTGGCCCGGGTTCGGCGATTCGATCCGGATGGTGGTTCGGGATCATAAGGTGTTCATTACCATTCCGCTGACGCACGATGAGGAGATTTACGGACTGGGACTCCATTTCAAAACGCTGAACCAGCGGGGACGCATCATGCGGCTGCACATGGATCATTACGGGAGCGGCGACAATGGTCGCAACCACGCCCCGGTGCCCTTTTACGTGTCGTCGAGGGGCTACGGACTGCTGGTCAACTCGGCCCGCTACATCGATGTATGGATTGGTACGGCGGTGCGGCGCGACAGCGAGCATCCGCCCGTTGAGCGCGACCGCAACGCCGACCGGCACTGGTCGGCACAGCCCTATTCGGATGTGATCGAGATGGTGATCAACGCCGAAGGCGCCGAGATCCTGCTGTTTGAGGGTCCTGAAATGATCACCGCCATCCAGCGCTATAACCTCTACTGCGGTGGCGGTCCGCTGCCCCCGAAGTGGGGACTCGGTTTCTGGCAGCGGGTACCTACCCTCTACAGCGAGCAGCAGGTGCGCGATGAGGTGGCGGCATTTAAAGAGCACGATTTTCCGCTGGATGTGATCGGACTTGAACCGGGATGGATGTCGGCATCTTACCCCTGCACCTATGAATGGGATCCGGGCCGCTTTCCCGATCCGGCGGGCTTCATCCGGGATATGGAGAGCCAGGGAGTTAAGATCAACCTCTGGATGAATCCCTACATATCCTCGCAGGGCCGGCTCGATGCACAATTGCGACCTTATTACGGCACCCACACCGTATGGTGCGGTCCGGTTCCGGATTACACCATCCCAAAATCCCGCGAGATATTGACCGGTTTCATGACCGAAGAGCACCTCTCAATCGGAGTGAGCGGATATAAAATTGATGAGGTCGACGGATACGACGAGTGGCTG
>CAYGOU010000368.1:0-2618 GCA_964351455.1 uncultured Porphyromonadaceae bacterium | reverse complement strand
GGGGTGCTCGACGATAAGGCGTCAGGAGCCTTTACCGGTAGGATACTGGTACGGCAGGATGCCCAGAAAACCGAAGCCTACCAGGCCAGTAACAACATACTGCTTACGGATGATGCGCGAATGAATACCAAGCCGCAGCTCGAGATTTACGCCGACGATGTCAAATGCAGTCATGGGGCAACAGTCGGACAACTGGATGAAAATGCACTTTTCTACCTGCAAAGCCGTGGAATCTCGCGCAGAGAAGCAAGGCTTTTGCTGATGTACGGGTTCGGACATGAGATTCTTAGGCAGGTTAGCATCGAACCGCTCAGGGACCGGCTCGACGACCTGGTTGAAAAGCGCCTGCGCGGGGAGCTTACCAGGTGCAACAACTGTCCGCTGCATTGCCAATGAAAACAGGGGCAAACACGTTTCCGGCAGAAGAAATCCGAATGGATTTTCCGATCCTGCAGCAGCAGGTTCATGGCAGACCGCTCGTCTATTTCGATAACGGAGCCACCACCCAGAAACCCGAATGCGTTATACAACGGATCGATCTGCTCTACCGGGAGCAAAACTCATCCATTCACAGGTCGGTCAGCCATCTCAGTGAGAAAATGACCCAATCATATGAGCAGGCCCGAAGTTCGGTTGCCCGTTTCATAAATGCCCGGTCATCCCGTGAGGTGGTCTTTACAGCCGGTGCCACCGCATCCATTAACCTGGTGGCCTCATGTTTTGGCAGGGAATTCATTCAGGAGGGAGATGAAATTCTCCTTACCCACATGGAACATCATTCCAATATCGTGCCCTGGCAGATGGTCAGGGATCAGACCGGAGCCGTCATACGCGTCGCTCCGGTAACCGACGAAGGGGAACTTGACCTGGATGGATTTCAAAAGCTGCTTTCCGACCGGACCCGCATTGTGGCCCTCACTCATGTCAGTAATGCACTGGGAACCGTTAACCCGGTGAAGGATCTGATAAGCATGGCACATGCAAGAAGTATTCCCGTCATGATTGACGGGGCCCAGGGAATTCAGCACGGAAATATTGACGTGCAGGACCTGGATGCAGATTTTTACGTTTTCTCAGGACATAAGGTTTACGGTCCTACCGGGATCGGTGTCCTGTACGGAAAAGAGGCCTGGCTTGATAAGCTTCCCCCATGGCAGGGCGGAGGCGATATGATCGAGCGGGTGACCTTTGAAAAGACCACCTTCAACGAACTGCCCTTTAAATTTGAGGCTGGAACCACCCATTATGTCGGTGCAATAGGACTGGCGGAAGCGCTTGATTACCTAACCCGTACAGGTCTGGATGAGATTCATGCCTACGAAAATGAGTTGCTCCGTTATGGAACCGGGGTGCTCGATGCCATTCCGAATCTCCGGATGTATGGACGGGCGGCAGCCAAAATCCCCATATTCTCATTTCTGCTCGAGGGAATTCATCCCTATGATGCCGGTGTGGTCATCGACAAGTTCGGGATCGCCGTTAGAACCGGCACCCACTGCACCATGCCGTTGATGGATCGGTTCGGGATCACCGGAACCATTCGCGCCTCCCTCTGCTTTTACAATACCCATGAAGAAATCGACCGGCTTGCCGAAGGCCTTCACATGGTCAACCAAATGTTTGCCTGAATCCCTATGACCATCAACGAAATACAAGACCAGGTGATTGAAGAGTTCTCTGTGCTGCCTGAATGGATGGAGAAATATCAGTATCTCATCGATATGGGCAGGGATATTCGCCTGATTGATCCGAAACTCAAGCGGGATGAACACCTGATCCAGGGCTGCCAGTCCCGGGTCTGGCTGAACGCCCTTCTCGAAGGAGGCAGGATTCACTACACAGCAGATTCAGACGCAATCATCACCAAGGGCATTGCCGCACTCATGATCAGGGTGCTCAGCGGTCATACACCCGACGAGATCCTTTCGGCCGAACTCTATTTCATTGAAAAAACCGGACTCCGCGAGCACTTGTCGCCAACCCGGTCAAACGGAATGGTTTCGATGCTGAAACAAATGAAATACTATGCCCTGGCCTATCAATCTAAGATGCAATGAACATGCAGACTGAAATCCAGATCGTCAGGGTGCTTCGAAATATTTTCGACCCTGAAATTCCGGTTAACATCTATGACCTTGGCCTCATTTATGAGGTCTCGGTGGCAAACGAAGGTGTGGTGACCATCACCATGACCCTTACCGCCCCGAACTGTCCGATGGCCGACGAACTTCTCCGGGAGGTGCACGAAAGGGTGCGCGACATCCAGGGGGTCAGCCAGGTTGAGGTGAAACTCACCTTCAATCCTCCATGGAACCGCGATATGATGTCGGAGGAGGCTAAACTGGAGCTTGGCTTTCTCTGATCCAGCAGCATGCCCGGTCACGAAACCATAAAGACAGAAATCCGAAACTTCGCTATTGAACTGGGGTTTGCCGCCTGTGGTTTTGCGAAGGCGGTCTCTCTGGATGATCATCGAAAACCTTTGCTGGATTTTCTGGATGCCGGTTTTCATGGCGAGATGGCCTGGTTGGCACGGAACACCGAAATGAGAACCGATCCCCGGTTGCTGGTTGAGGGGGCCCAAACCGTGATCAGCCTGCTGGCTCCCTATTATACAC
>CAYGOU010000367.1:0-2618 GCA_964351455.1 uncultured Porphyromonadaceae bacterium | reverse complement strand
CGAACCAGTGACCCCCTGCTTGTAAGGCAGGTGCTCTGAACCAGCTGAGCTAAGCGCCCGAAAGCGGATGCAAAGATAAAAGCTTTTATTTATCCGGCAACATCCGCAGTTTCTTTTTTCTTTAGATTACATTCCCATGGTCTCCATGGCCTTAATGACCAGGAATACCGGCCAAACAAGGGCCTTCAGAAAACCCAGTACGCCGGCCCAGAAGGTTGCGGCATTACCGATGAAATAAATGGCTGCTCCGATGAAGCCTAATCCGTAAACAGCGCCGCCGGCACCATTTCCGACGTGTCCGCTTTTATTGCACGGACCGGAGGTGTTCTCATTTGTCATGTTGTGATTTGTTATTGGTTTATAATGGAATTTGGTCAAAAACCATACCAGCGGGAGCTTAGCAGATAAACCGCAAAGGATGCCAGCCAGTGCTCCCCCTCATAGTTGCCGCTGGTGATATGCTGCAGGGCCTCATGGGCATGACGCTCAGCCGCTTTTGAGAATATTTCTTTATAGGGATGTTGCTCAGGCAGGTGACGGCTGATCCGCTCCATGCACCAGGCCCTGCTCAGATTCAGGCCGTCAAGGTGAACGATCTTGGGATCTGTTCGGTCTGAAACCTCTGCAGGGGTGAGCAGGGGCAGGGTTTCATTGGTTTGCAGACCCGGAATAAAACCTTCAAGCCAGGTGCCGAACTCCCTGCTGTCAAGTATGCGGGTCATGAGGTCGGCCTCCATCAATACCGGTGAGAAGAAGTCTTCTCCGCCTGGTTCCCAGTCCACAGGTGCATCTTGGTCTTGCTCAAAGTAAAAAAGGCCCCGCTCCCTTAGCAGGGCGGCGAATGAATCGTTGCCGGTGGCCAGAGCATAATCGAAGGCAAAGGCGATTCCGAAGGCGGTGTTGGGGTGAACCCCGGTTCTGATGGCGTAGCCTTGCCTGGGAAGAAAATCGGTATAAAGAACAACCATCTCTTCGGCAAGAGGTTTGAGATGTTCACTCCATCGAAGGGCATCCGGATCATCCCAGATGTGCAACTCTTCGGCCAGCTTAAGGAGCCATGCCCAACCGTAGGTTCGTTCAAATGATTTGCGGTTTGGCTGCCTGAAATACTCAACCTCGGCCGATATGTTCTCCCTTGTCAGGTTTTTGTCAAGTGCCATGCGTATCTCCTTGGCCCTTTCCATTTCGGGAAAGTTGCGCAACAGCCTTACCAGCATCCAATGTCCGTGAACCGACGAGTGCCAGTCGAAGCACCCATAAAAAGCCGGATGCATTTCCACGGGGGTCCACAACTCCGATTCATCGTTCATAACATGGCCGGTCTTATTGGGATATTCACGCTGAATACATCCGAGGGCCAGAGATGCCAGTTGCGATGCCCTTTCGGAATTTAGCTCAGGCCATGCTGACTGAATGGCTTCGCTGCGCGGCGGGGGACTGCAACCTGCCGCCATAAGCAGGAGAACAGTGACAAAAAGCTTAATGATCTTCATAGTCTAAAAGTACGGTTTTTCCGGTATTTTTGAATCATGGATCAGTCAACCCGAAGCGCTTATCTGGTCTTCTACAATGTTGAAAATCTTTACGATGTCAACGATGATCCCTCAACGGGTGACAACGAATTCCTTCCCCGGTCGAAAAGAGCCTGGGCCATCGGACGATACCATCACAAGTTGCGGCAACTGGCTCGAGTAATCAGATACTGCGGAGAACCCTTGCCATTGATAACCGGTTTGGCAGAGGTCGAGAATCGAAAAGTACTTCATGATCTCATTCTGGCAATGGGCCTGACAGAGGATAGAGCCGGTATTATCCATGTCGATTCACCCGATGAGCGAGGCATGGATGTGGCCATGATTTACGACCGGAGATTATTCAATCCGGTCAGAATGGAGGCCTTAAGGGTCTGCATCACCTCCGACCCGGAGGATGCCACTCGTGATATCCTTTACGTTGAGGGCAGGGTAGGTGATCGGGTAAGGTCAGGTGATGTGCCGAATCTTCATGTTTATGTAAACCATTGGCCTTCAAGAAGAGAGGGTGATGAGGCAACCCGTTCAAAGCGCCTCGATGCTGGCCAAACCCTGCAAAAACACATCAATCAACTGCTTGACGATGATCCTGGTGCCAACATTGTGGTCATGGGAGATTTCAATGCTACGCCGGAGGATGCACCCGTCAGGCATCTGCTTGACTGGGAGCATGGAAACGATGGAATGCTGGTGAACCTCTCTTGGGAAGCGTTCCGGCAGGGAAGCGGAAGTACCTGCTACCGGCGCCGCTGGTTGCTGTTCGATCAGATCCTGGCAAGCCCCGGATTGATGAAGGCCGAACAAATTATGCAAATCGATGCCGCTTCATTTCAAATCATAAAGGAACCGTGGATGTTGTACCAAAATCCAGTTTATAAAGATAATCGCCCTGACAGGACCTACGGAGGCAGGCGTTATCAGGGCGGTTATTCTGATCACCTTCCGGTTCGGGTGAGGCTACTTTTTTAAAAGGTCACGAATTTCAGAAAGCAGCTCAACCTCTTTGCTGGGTTCCGGAGGTGGTGCCGGCGCCTCCTCCTGTTTTTTCTGGGTTTTCTGGTATGCCTTTATTACCATGAATATAAC
>CAYGOU010000366.1:0-2624 GCA_964351455.1 uncultured Porphyromonadaceae bacterium | reverse complement strand
GGAGAGGATCCGCGTCAGCACTTCAGTTACAAAAGACTCGACACCATTTGTCGGTATTTTTTTTCGGATGGTTCATCCCTGGAGGTGCCCTCAGATCCGGAGGAGTTCATCAGCAAGGTGCGAACCTATTCCGGTACCGATGCCGACCGGCTTAAGGATTATCTGCGGATCGCAAAGAAACTGTACGAAACCGCCTCCCCACTCTTCATCGAGCAGCCCTTTCCAACCCGAAAAGGGTTGATGAGCGCAGAGGGACAGGCCATCGGCAGGCAGCCCTGGCTGCTCGACCCCTTCACATCCCTGCATCGCCGGAACAAAAACAGCTTCAGGGATAAACGGCTGGTACAGCTGTTCGACCGCTATGCCACCTACAACGGATCCAACCCATACAAGGCTCCAGCCACCCTCAAGATGATCGCTCATCTTGAGCATAACCTCGGAGCTTACTTTCCTGAAGGGGGCATGTACGGAATTGCCACATCCCTCGGGCAACTGGCGGCAAGACATGGAGTGAAGATTCATTTGGGAACCCGGGTGGATGAGATTGTAACGGATGTTACAAACCGCAGGGTAACAGGACTCACCATTAACGGGGATTTTGCCGGCTATGATTTGGTTGTCTCGGATGTTGATGTTCATACCCTCTACAGGAAACTGCTCAAGGGGATATCTCCACCGGCCGGAAACCGGAGGCTCAGACTCAGCACCTCGGCAATCATTTTTTATTGGGGGATCAGGGGCGAACATCCGGGACTTGACCTGCACAACATCCTGTTTTCAGAAGATTATGCCGCTGAATTCAAAAGCCTTTTCAAGAACCGTACCCTGCAACCAGATCCAACCATCTATCTTTTCATCAGCAAAAGATTGGTGCCGGATGATGCCCCTGAAGGAGATGAGAATTGGTTTGTTATGATCAATGCGCCTGAAAACAGGGGCCAGGATTGGAACCTGCTGGTTTCAGATGCAAGAAAAAAGGTCATGGAAAAGATTCAGCGGATGCTCGGCATAGAAATCGAAAACCGCATCATCACCGAGCATGTTGAGGATCCGCGTACCATCGAGGCCCGCACCGGATCCTACCGGGGCGCGCTGTATGGAAACAACTCAAACAGTCGGTTCAGCGCTTTCAGCCGTCATCCCAATCACAGGAAAATCCTTGGGAATATGTATTATGTCGGAGGAAGCGTTCACCCCGGAGGGGGAATTCCGCTCTGCCTCGCCTCCGCCAAAATCGTCTCAAACCTCCTCACCACCTCACCCCCTGGCCCCCTCTCCCAGGGGAGAGGGGGAACCAAGAAATAAGAAACAGAAAGTAACAAATAAGTAACCAGCAACCCTCTCCCATGCCATCACTATACCATCTGCGCCGTTTCATTTGGATCTTCTACGGGGTAGGACTCCTCGGACTGGCAGTTCCTTTCACCCGTCCGGTATTTCAGCATCTGATTCCTGTCAACTTTCTGGTAGCCCTTACGGCTCTTTTTCTGGTCGACAGAACCGGTTGGAAGAGGTTGCTGCCTGTATCCGTTTTCATCTTTGCAGCGGGGTGGGGACTCGAGGTTTTTGGAGTCAACACAGGCATAATATTTGGCGATTACAGCTATGGAAGGTTCATGGGACCGAAACTTTTTCACACCCCCCTGGCCATCGGACTGAGCTGGCTGATGATGATCTACCTGACCGTGGCCCTTGCCCAGCAGATCACCATGCATCCTCTTTACCGTACCATACTGGCGGCCATATTTATGGTCGTTTATGATTTTATCCTCGAACCGGTTGCCATGAGTCTTGATATGTGGCAATGGATGGGCGGAAAGGTGCCGCTTCAGAATTACATCACCTGGTTTCTGGCCTCTCTGGTGCTCGCCTCGCTGTTCCCGATCTTCAAAGTCAGGATCCGAAGCCGGCTGGCCGGTTCGGTTTTTGCGGCACAGATGCTGATGTTTTTTCTGCTGAACATAATTCTCTGGATTCAAGGAGCGCTGCAGCCATGATTCGTGCCCGGCATACCTGGTTTCACACCCGTTTTTTTAAATGGTACACCCGTATCAGGCTGCGGAGTAACTTTTCAGGCATCACAGTACACGGTGAGGTTCCAGCATCCGGGAGCTCCATCCTGGTGGTTTCAAACCACTTCAGCTGGTGGGACGGGTTCTTTATTCTCTGGTTGAACGATAAGCATCTGAAACGCAAATTTCATGTGATGATGCTTGAGGAGCAATTGAGGAATAACATGATTCTCAATAAGACCGGAGCCTTTTCGATCCGCAAGGGTAGCCGCGATCTGGTTGAATCCCTGACCTATGCCGGCCGGATTCTTAAAGATTCAGACAATCTGCTGCTGATGTACCCTCAGGGAGAGATCCAGTCGATGCACACCCCTTACCTTCATTTTGAACCCGGAATTGAACGGATCGTCAGGGGCAGCGAAGGCCAGGTTACCCTGCTGATGGTATGCGTGCTGACCGATTACTTCTCAAATGCCAAACCAGAGCTGAACCTATTCCTTGAAGAGTACCCCCTTAAAGGGCCCCTCAATTTAGGCGATCTCGAACTGCGTTTCAATCAGCTTCTGAAAGGTTCGAAGCAATTTCTTGCCACTCCACCTCACCCCCTGGCCC
>CAYGOU010000365.1:0-2644 GCA_964351455.1 uncultured Porphyromonadaceae bacterium | reverse complement strand
GTGTAATAATAGAACAGTGGACTGAACCCCACGAGCCAGGGGGCGGCAAGGGCAATCCATGGGTTTTGAAAGAGGCGCCTGGCCAGCAGCCAGGTTCCGGCCATGGTGAGAATGCCGATGACGAACATGGCTATCCGGGTGGCGGGTACCGGAAGGGCACCCCACCTCACCGGCCATGAGATGAGCCATTGCATGAGCGGAAACTCCATTCTGAAGATTCCATCTCCCGCTCCCCTTTCGTTTCGCCTGGGGTTAAGGATATTTGAATCCTCAAAGGCGAAACTGAGGATGGAGTTTTGGGTCTGGGTCTGTCTCCATACGTGAAAACCGGTGAGATCCTGCCGCATCACCGGAAGGTGCATCAGCAGGCTCAGGAGCACCATACCCGCAAAGAGCAGTGGTATGATCCGGCGGATCTTCATGGTGCCCTGGTTATGCCTGTTGGCTTGATGACAATTCCTGTTCTGATTCCCTGAAAGGGGTAGTCGCGGAGTCCCCGCTCATAACCAATCACAAACCTGGCATCTCCGCTCCTGATCCCCAGCTCGGCCCGGTAAACCAGAGGATGATCCCCGTTGGCCATGTATCCAGAGTATCCCCTGAGCGACTGCTCCAGAGAAAAATCCCTGAAGACGAAATTCACACCCAACCCATAGAGAAGGGCATCATTCTGCGGATAATTGTCGAGATAGGTCTGCCACACATAGAAACCCGCCATGCCATAAACTCTGACATGTTCAAGATACCTGCGGCCGGTTCCGAAGCTTCGTCCAGCCGCCAGGTCAAGGTAGTAACCCGGGGTATCGGTGTGACGGGAGTACTCCCGTCCGGTTCCTGAGGCGGTCTTGCAGGCCATCGAAAAGGTCAGGTCGGGCAGAAAGCGGTGCTCCCTGATAAGTTGAACAATCGTTCCGAAGTAAACGTCGCCAAGGGAGAAATTCTCAGCTGCCTCTCCCGAGAAGGTTCGTCGTTGTCTGCTAACGGTTGAATCCATGCTAAAAAACTCAACCGGCGTATAGATCAGCTCGAGGCCCACCCTTCCTCCAGCCAATGGAAGCAGCAGATTCGTAGTAAAATCGTGGGTTAAGTCGCCCTGGCCATAAGCATACTCATACAATCCCGACCAGTTGAAGGAGGAGGGCACCAGTCCTTCCCTTACATAAGGTACCGGAAGGGCATTTGGACCCATGTAAGCGGGAGAGAGAACCATGTATTCCGACCAGTGACTAACACCATCCCAATGGGTATAGGGATCCGGTGGAATGTACTTGTTTTGGGCCAGCGCCACTGATCCGCTGAGGAACAGCAGCATCGTCAGAAGCCTAAGGTATCGGGCAGGTTTCATCCTTCCAATTTCGCCCAAATATACAGCCTTCTCCATGATTTGTGTATTTTTAAGCACCATATTGCAATTCCCATGACCGGATCTGCTCCCCTGGCTGAAAGAATGCGTCCCCGCACACTGGATGAATATGCCGGTCAGGGACACATTGTCGGAGAGGGAGGAATACTTCGCAGGGTGATCGAATCCGGCAACCTTCCCTCATTCATCCTTTGGGGTCCGCCGGGAGTGGGCAAGACCACCCTGGCAAGGATTGTTGCCAACCGTCAGAACCGGCAGTTTTTTAATCTGAGTGCCATCAACTCAGGGGTTAAGGATATTCGTGAAATCATTGAGAAGGCTAAAAGCAGCCGGTTTTTCAATTCACCGGCTCCCATTTTATTCATCGACGAGATTCACCGGTTCAGCAAGTCTCAGCAGGACTCACTCCTGGGGGCTGTTGAACAGGGTGTAATCACCCTGATCGGTGCCACAACCGAAAACCCCTCGTTCGAAGTTATCGGTCCCCTGCTGAGCCGATGTCAGGTTTATACCCTGAGGCCTTTATCCCGCGAAGATCTCGAAGGACTTATCAAAAGGGCGCTTACTGAAGATGCGACGCTCCGCGAGCGAAGCGTGGTGGTTGAAGAGACGGAGGCCATGATCCGCTTTTCGGGGGGAGATGCCCGCAAGCTGTATAATGTTCTTGAGCTGGTGGTCGAGCATGAATCTTCAGAGCAGGTGGTGATTACCGATGAGATGGTGCAGCAGCGCGTGCAGGAGCAGATGGCACTGTACGATAAAAACGGAGAGCTGCACTACGACATCATATCGGCCTTCATTAAGTCGATGAGGGGTTCTGATCCGAATGCAGCCGTTTACTGGCTGGCCAGAATGATCTCAGGTGGAGAGAAGCCCGAGTTCATAGCCCGCAGGATGGTGATCTTTGCGGCTGAGGATGTGGGACTGGCAAATCCCAACGCACTGTTACTGGCCAATGCATGCTTCGATGCCATTCACAAAGTGGGCTGGCCGGAGGGAAGAATCATCCTTTCTGAAACAGCCGTTTACCTCGCCACCTGTGAAAAGAGCAACTCAACCTACCTCGCCATCAATGCGGCTCTTTCAGAGGCTCAGTCCAGCGGAAACCTTCCCGTGCCGCTGCACCTTCGCAACGCACCAACTCAACTTATGAAGGAGCTTGGATATGGCAAGGATTACCAATATCCTCATGATCATCCCGGCCATCATGTCAGGGAATTATATCTGCCCGAGGAGTTAAAAGGAAGACAGTTCTGGAACCCCGACAGCAACCCGCGGGAG
>CAYGOU010000364.1:0-2647 GCA_964351455.1 uncultured Porphyromonadaceae bacterium | reverse complement strand
ATATTAAACTGGTTATCTTGACTTAAGATTATCCTTTTGGATCTTGGTTTTCTTTTTTTTCAGTCTTTTGAGGGTCTTTTCATAGGTCTCAATGGCCTCTTGAATCTGAGACTCGCTCAATTCATCCACAGGGATACCCTGATAGCGGATTCTTTGCACTCTTTTTTCGAGTCTAAGGATGAAATCGCTCAACACATTCATATAATTGATAAAGGCGTCGTAGGGGTTGTTATAGGGGTTGAAGTAGTGATGGACGGCTCCATCTGAGAAGAACTTTGTGCACATGTAGTAGAAGTGGTCACTGGCCTGGAGGTAATTCCAGTCAATCAGAAGCTCAGGGTCGTTGGCTTCTATGACCAGATCGCGCAAGTTGTACAGCTTGTTAAAGGCCTCTTTCTGCATTTCATTTCCAAGCCATGCTGACAGGTCCCGTTCTTCATCGGCCCAGGAACTGGGAAAAGGAACTGAAGCAGGTGCCACTGGTTGAAAACCATCTGTTATTTGAGATGGCGTCATAAAACCATAATTTGGGTTTTCATGCAGCTTTCTAACCAGGTCTTCAAAAAAATCATATACTCCGCTTTCAAGAGGCTGATGTTCTCCGAAGGTTTCATAGTCCATAAAAAGGTTCACAAACTCTTCTGAAGGACCGATTCCATTGAGCCATTGGATATACTTATCAGCAGTTAGGGGCCATTGCGACCACCCACGATTTGAAAAGCGGAAGGCAATATCATCGCTCAATTTGAAATTCCTCAGCAATATTTTCAGCTTCGGGTTGTTAACGTTATAATACAGGTAATTAGGAGACTTCCATCCCAGCACATGTTTGGCTCCTTCTGCCAGCATCGACTTGAAACCAAGTTTTGCCACTTTCTCCCCGATGATGTCTGAATAAACCAATTCAGAATTTCTGAAAACCCTGGTCTGGCAGCCAAAAAGTTCAGCAATCTTTTCAGAATGGCGAGCTACCTGTTCGGCAAACTCATCATCACTTCTTAGGGCTGCCATTGAGTGTGCATAGGTTTCAGCCAGAAACTCTACCTGACCGGTTTGAGCCAAATCCTGGAAGCTTTTAAGCAATGCAGGCGAAAAGCGTTCCATCTGATCCATAAAGATCCCCGTAAGCGAAAAAGTGACCTTAAAATCCGGAAAATCATTTAATAACCTAAGCATCAAAGCGTTCATGGGCAAATAACTGCGAGATGCCACTTTATTGAAAATGTGCTTGTTCAGGTAATCATCGTAATAATAGTGGTCCTTGCCAACCTCAAAAAAGCGATAAAGCTTGAGTCTGTAGGGTTGATGTACCTGGAAGTAAAAGCAGATATTTTTCATGATTTCTTGATTTGACCGGAGAGTACTTTTTCATATTCCTGTCTGACAAGCAAGGCGGCGTTTTCCCATTTCAGGTCGTCCACCTCTTCCCTGCCGTGCTTTCTGAACATTTCGGCGAGTCCTTCATAGGAGATAAGGCCATAAATGGCATCGGCCATTGCCTCTATGTCCCAAAAATCAACTTTGATAGCATGCTTAAGAATCTCTGAAACACCGGATTGTTTTGAGATAATCACTGGCACGTTGGATCGCATGGCTTCAAGGGGACTGATCCCAAAAGGTTCAGATACCGAAGGCATTACATATACATCACTCAGTGCAAACATCATATCAACATCCGGGCCCTTAAGGAAATCAGTAAAATGGAATTTTTCGGTGATTCCGAGCCTTGCGGCCCTTCGTATCATTTTTCGAAGCAGGTCACCACTGCCGGCCATGACAAATCTGACCTTATCATTGTATTTCAAAACCTTGTGAGCAGCTTCGATAAAGTACTCCGGACCCTTCTGGTAAGTAATCCTTCCAAGAAAGGTAACAACCTTTTCATCAAGATGCTTGACTACCGGTGTTTGTTCTTCATGATCAGAGGGTTCTACTGCATTGTAAATGGTAACCACCTTGTCAGGGTTAATTCCGTACCGATTAATCACCGTATTCCGGGTGAGGTTACTAACCGTTATGATTCTGTCGGCAGCCTCCATTCCGGATTTCTCTATATTCCATACCAGGTCATTGTAGTTTTCGCCGGAACGGTCAAATTCGGTTGCATGCACATGGATGACCAAAGGCTTGCCTGAAGCGTTTTTTGCCGATATACCGGCAGGATAGGTCAACCAATCGTGGGCATGTATAATGTCAAACTGCTGCTCCCTGGCTATCTCAGAGGCCACAAGTCCATAGTTAGACACCTCCTGTAACAGAGAAGGACCATATTTCCCCGAAAAATCGATTGTTCCGATAACATCGGTCTCTTCAGCTTCTTCGGGAATCTCAATCTTTTTAAAAAGGGTGAGGTTGTAATCTTTGGAGGTAACATTTTGTTTGATATGCTCCTCAAATTCATCAGGATGCATGTATGGCAGCATTCGAGAGCCTGCCTCAATATAGGTCATCTGCATGGTTGATGTTCCGGATATCCTCTCTTCATCCTGGGATATCCTGTTCTCAAATCGAAATATTCTCTGCTTAACAGGTACCTGGGAAGCTCCGATCAGTTTTACCGACTGCTGATCTTCATCGCCATAAGCTTTGGGAACCACAAAGAGTATCTCAACCTGTCGGTAAGATAAACCTTTGGTAAGCCCATAAC